>NZ_QXXA01000001.1 GCF_009911265.1 Senegalia massiliensis
AAGGAATTTTTTATACTTTGTAGAATAATTAATTTAAACATAGTAATAATCTTACCAGGAGGTTTTAATATGGAGGAGGCCATAAATGATTTAGTACAATTATCAAAAGATTTTATTAAATTTGCAGAAAAACTTTATAAAGATGAAAAGATAGACAAAGAAACTTATATAGAAATTACAAAGAGAAAGAAAGGTTTTTTAAGGTTTGTTGAAAAAGACAAAATATATAAGTGATATAATGAGCAATTATTTAAGGCTAGAGATTTTTCTCTAGCCTTATTTTTTGTGATAAAAACTATATATATATAATATGATTTATAAATGAGTTTTTGTCACATATATAATAATTTAAAATAATGAACAATCCTAGTCTTTTATTTTATCAATTTATATTGTATAATATCTCTAAGTCTTATAAAGAAAGTTATGAATATAGGTTTAGAGGGGGAGGAAATTGACAAAGGAGATATATGTAGATGCATTTTTAGAATACTTAGGACAAGGAATGTCAAATCCAGTATTAGTAATGGGTAGCGATTTTAATAGATATATCCTTAAAAATGAAGAAGTTGATATAGATGGAAATAAGCAAAATTTTAATTGCATGTTTTTAAATGAATTACTTGCATGTAAAATTGGAGAATACTTAAATGTACCAATACCAGAGCCCGCAATAGCAAGGATTGATAGAAGATTGATAGATAATTCTCCTGTAATGAGATTTACTTATAGATTTAAAGAAGGATGTTATTTTGCTTCTGAAGAACTATCAGAAGTGGAGAATAATTTAATGGAAAATATGAGTGAATTAATGGAAATGAGGAAACCATATATAGTGAGAAGTTGGAATGTCTTTTTTGATAATATTATTAATAAAAAAGACATAGCAAAAATATTAGCTTTCGACATACTTATTGGAAATTTTGATAGATACACAAATGAAGGAAATATATTAATTAGTTTATCAGATAAAGGAAGAAGAATATATGCTATTGATCATGGGCATGCTTTTTGGGGACCAACATGGAATCAAGGAAAAATAAACCATTTAAATAATGATAAGTTGGATCAAGATTATATTATATATTTTTTAAATTCTATACTTAAAATAAATCAAGGATCATTAAATGGATTGGGAACTATTTTTAGAGCTTTAGAATCTCATGTTGATTTAAGCAATGTCAATCAACATGATTTTATAGAAATTGTGCATAATATTGAAAGTATTGATGAAGAATTCTTAGATGATTGCTTCAAAGAAGTACCTGATAGCTGGTTCATAAATAAACCTACACAAATAGCATTATATAAGAAATTTATATTAAATCAAAAAAATATGATAAGACATATAATACAAGAGTTAGCTAAGAGAGGCGCTTTTACAAATTTTAGAGGAGGGGCATTAGAATGGAAGAAAGAAAAGCAGTATGGTACAGCATAATCAGATATTCTCCAGATAATCTTAGTGGTGAAGTTATTAATGTCGGTATTTTACTGCATAATTTTGAAAATCAATCAAGTATAAAATTTTCTATTTTAGAAGAGAATTCATCTAAGATTAGATCGATTATTGAAAAACAAAGTGGTATTAACCTGTATAAATCATATAAGGATATTTTAGAATATTATTTATCAAAAAGTAAAGAAACAGTTGATGGTAGTGTTGGAGAAATATCAATTGGTTCATATTATAGTGAAAATTTCTTGAATAACTTATATGAATATTTTAAAAACAAAAAACTTACAATAACAAAACCTAACTTTGCATTCACTTCAAATGTTGAGATATTATTTAAAGGTCTTTTTGAACAATACGTTGGTTCGAAATATCTTGATAAAACTCCTAAAACATTAACTGCAAAGAAATTTGTAAAAGAATATTTTCAAACTAAAAAATTACTTGATAGGAAAGTAAAATCTGATATAGAACTTAATCCATTAAATAACTTAAATGAATTCAAAATTAAAATTGATTTTACATTTAAAAATGGTGTATGGAATTACATGCAAGCTGTACCTAATTTATATAGTTCAAAAGATAATTCCGATTGGCTTGCTAAAACAGAGTATTTTATTAATAATTTAAATGAAACAGATTTTAAAGTACATTTATTATATAAAGCATCTGATTTTACTGATAATAAAAGTATTTATAAATTTTTCAATTATCTTACATCAAAAAATATGAATATTGCAGAAATAAATGTTGATGAAAAAGATAAAATTAATAAATTATGTGACTATATTGAAGAAGAAGCAGAAGATCTTGAAGGTTATAAAGTTAGTTAAAAGAGATAATAATTATTATCTCTTTTTTTGCTTAAAATGAATTTTTTATACAAGGTTAAGATTTTTCTTAGCCTTATTTTTATGTGAAGTATTTCAAAATCCATAAAAAATTTTATGATTTATATATAATATATGTATATGATTTATTTCAGTTTATTGATTCTCATAAGAAGTAAAAATACTAATTCTTATTTTTAACTAGTCTCTTTGTTCTACCACCAATAAAAATTACTGCTCCTAAAAGACCATACATAAATGCATAACTCCTTGATAAATCTTTAAATGCATCAGGATGTAATTCTATAAATATTCCATTAATCCAAAGATAAATCAAAAGAAGAGCCCATGTTATAATAAAAGTTATAGCATATATTATTAATTTGGATTTTATAGTTTTTCTTAAAATATCAAAGAAAAATAATCCGCTTATAAGTATTGAATGTAATACAAATCTAGCTAGTAGGTGTGCATATGGTCCTATACCTGTTTTAGCTGGCCATAAACCTAATAATATTGGTATAGTATCTAGTAAAGTGAAAATAGTAAATAGAATACATATTGTTATTAGCTTATTACTTAAAATTTTTGAATACAGATTTTCAAATTTCCCTTTAAATTTATTAGCTTGCATTAAGTTTACCCCCTTTAATTATAATTTACTTTATATATTACCATATTATAGAGCTTAAGTCATACTTATTTTACCATATATAATAAAAGTTTATTATGACATGATTTTAAGTATAGAGAGAAATCTATAGCCTTATTTTTTATTATATAGTAAAATATAGATAATTATATATTAGGAGGTAAGTATGTTGAAAAACTTGAATGAAAAAGTGATATCAATTTCTGTAATATTATTTGTTAGTTTGATATTATCATTATACATATTAGAGGATATAAGGTATGGAATTATTCCATTTGTTATCATATTATACTTTACACATGTTTCAATACTTTTATTAAGAAAATCCTACAATAATACAGAGACTCCTGTGGAAATAAGATATCAAAAGAAGTTTAAAATATTTTTTTTACCTACTATTAATTATGAAGGGATTAAAATTAGTAAAGACATTTTTGAAACTAGTTTATGGGTATTTAAGATTCAAATTGTACCGCTATCAATATGTATAATTGAGGTTCTTAAGTTTTTAGTAAAAAGGGATATAATAACTCAAAATCAGTTAAGTGAATCAATTACTCTAATATTAGTATCAAGTATTTTAGGTTTATTAATAAAATTCAAAGATTTAATATGGCTAGGCCAAATATTTTTTAAAAACAGAGATGCGTTATATGTGAAAGTAGAAAACAAAAAGTTGGAATTTTGCAAAGACATAAATTTTAAAAATAAACATAGAGATATTGTATTATATGAGATAAGTTATTCTAAATATTCTGTTATTGATTTAGAAAGAGAAGTAATATATTTGGAATCAAAGATGAAAAGAACTACAGAACCCAAATTTTATGATAAATATTTTATCCCAATAGCAATAATTGTATTTGGAACAATTATCGGATTTGTAAACTCTATATTTTCAATAATTCTATCTAGCGATGATGGTTTTTCAAGTCTAGATAGGATATTTAAATATTATTTCTTATATATATTACTATTTTCAAGCATATTTATTTTCATTACAAGTGCCAGACATTTTATGAAACCTGAGTTTCCAGACTTATTACATATGAGGTTACAAGTTGTAAAAACAGAGCTACTGAGAAGAAATAACATAGAGTGAAAAACATTGTTAGCAAACAGATTGTTCATAAAATCTGAGATGATATGAATGTATTAATTATACATTTTGGAGGTTTAAGAATTATATTACACACCTCAAGAACTAGAGTGACTTTTATATAAAATCTAAATGTATAGCTATAACCAAAATAGATAAAAAAACATAAACAAAACTAGGATATTAATATCCTAGTTTTTTAGTTGATGAATTTATAATAAAATATAAAAATAGTTTATGGGATAAGAAATTCTTACAATATTATATTAATAAAGTAATAAGAACAGCTCATTTATAAAATTACACTTTGATGATCTTATTTTTTATTTTAAATTAACTAGTTTTTTAATATTTAATACATCATAAAACTAGTAGTATATTTCATAATGAATATCAAATTAAAAGGGCCAAATAAGGCCCTTTAATTAGTTTGGGGAATAAATAAGGTGGCAAGGATGAATTTTTCCACCCTTGTGCCACCCATAAGTAAGTTATATAAAAATATATAATGATATAATAAAATATAATTAAAGTTTCAGTTTCTTTAAAGTTAGTAAAACCAAGTGTTATAACGTTATATATAGATATGATAAAATATAGAAAAAGTCTTGATTTAATCATACGACACATGTGGAGTGCATAGCATTGATAGAAAAGCAAACTATATAGAAATCCTTAGATTCAAGCACTTTTACGACCATTTCGTCTTCACAAAAGATGAGCATGATTTCAAGAAAAAAGAGCTGAAAAAGTATTTCGATGTTTCAGTGGTTGTTAACCTAGAGTTTGTAGATACAAAGAAGTAGTAATAGATAAATGGTTTATAAATGAGAATAATTTAATACTTTAAACATAAAAAATGCAGATGAGCATAAAAAACTCATCTGTATTTTTTATGTTTAGATTTAAGAGGGAAAATTTAAGAGAAATCTAGTTGACAAAGTTTTACTATGGTGATGCCCTATGACTATATAATAAATATAGTCATAGGGCATGGAGGCGAATTATGGCAACTGCATTTGATGATAATGAAAAGGAATTAATAAGAAAAGAATTAAAAAAAGCAGCAGTAGAATGTCTGGTAAAATACGGAGTAAAAAAGACTACTGTTGACGAAATTGTTCAGATGGTAGGCATATCGAAAGGATCTTTCTATAATTTTTATCCTGCAAAAGAAGTTTTGTTTTTTATGGTATTAGAAGAATACCAAAAGTCTATTATAAGTAAATTAATTAATAGATTAAAAGAATTGGATAATATAGGAGTTGATGAATTTACGGATTTAATTTATGGAGTTTATCAGGAGGTTAGAAAGTCATTTATTATGAATATAATTCGAAATCAAGAGTTTGAATACTTTATTAAAAAATTACCTAAAGAACTTATCATTAATCATCATTCACTAGATGATACATTTACAAGAGAATTGTTTTCTTATATAAAGATTAGAGATGATATAAATATAGATATTGTAGCAGCTTCATTAAGAGCAATTTTTATGAGTATGATATATGTTGAAGAAATTGGAGAATATGTTGAAGAAATTGGAGAAAAGGAATTTGATGAAGTATTAATGATTTTGATTAGGGGGGTTGCAAAGCAATTAATTGAGGAGGATTATAATAATGAATAAAATTATTAATACTATCAATTTAACAAAGACTTACGGAAAAACAAAGGCTGTCAATAATGTTAATTTATCAGTTAAAGAAGGAGAAATATTTGGTTTTATAGGATTAAATGGAGCAGGTAAGACTACTGCAATACGTATGTTACTGGGGATGATTTCTCCTACTTCTGGAGAGTGTTATCTACAAGGCAAAAAAGTAAATGCAGGGAATACAGATGCTTGGAGTGATGTAGGATATATTGTAGAAACACCATATTCATATCCTGAGTTAACTGTTAGAGAAAACCTAGAAATTGTTCGTAAGTTTAAGAGCGGTTAAGGATAAAGATTCCGTTAATTGGGTTATAAAGAAGTTAAAATTAGAAAAATATGAATCAAAGAAAGTTAAACATCTTTCTTTGGGAAATGCACAACGACTTGGTATAGCAAAAGCAATTATTCATAAACCTAAAATTTTACTCCTTGATGAACCTACAAATGGCTTAGATCCTGCTGGTATTGTTGAAGTACTCAATCTATTAATGGATTTAGCAAAAAACTCAGGTGTAACTATATTAGTTTCTAGTCATAAATTAAATGAAATTTCAAGAATTGCCACAAATATAGCTATAATTCATGATGGTGAATTAATTAAAAAGATAGATAGAAAACAACTTGAACATGAATTAAAGAAATATTTACTAATAGATGGAAAAGATAAAAATACTATAAAATCAGTTCTTTATAAATTTGGATATAAGGCAAATATTGTATCAAATGGAAATTCATCTGTTTTGCAAATCCACAATGAAGATGCTGTAAAGAATCCGGAGAAGATAGTTACATTACTTGTAAATAATGGATACCGTCCTAAAATGTTAAAAATTAAAAAGGAAGATTTAGAAGAGTATTTTTTAAGATCTATTGAAGAATTTGGAGGGGGTTTAAAATGAATAAGATAATAATATGTGTTCCTATAGAAATTAAAAAATTTCTAAGTTCTAAAACACTTTTAATAACAATGATTGGACTTATGATACTACCATTTGTAGGTGGATTTTTTATGATTATATTAAAAGATCCAATAGTAGCACAAAAGATGGGTATTATTTCTACAAAAGCTCAAATCTTAGGATCTAATGCAGATTGGCCTTCTTATTTTAGTTTGCTTACACAAGGTATTTCACTTGGAGGACTAGTTGTTTTTGGATTTGTTACTAGTTGGGTTTTTGGAAGAGAATACTCAGACAGAACAATTAAAGATTTACTTGCACTACCTATATCTAGAAATGTTATTGTAATCTCTAAATTCATTGTAATTTTTCTATGGTGTATGGTTCTTTCAAGATTTGTATTTTTAATGGGTATATTTGTTGGTAAAATTATTCGTCTACCTGGCTGGTCTTTAGAAGTTTTATTTTCAAGTAGTATTATATTTTCAATATGTTCATTACTTACGATTTTATTGTCTACACCAGTTGCATTTTTTGCGAGTTTTGGTCGTGGATATTTGTCACCGTTAGGATTTATGATACTCACCCTCATACTTTCACAAATAGTTGCTGCTATGGGATTTGGTGAATTCTTTCCTTGGTCTATACCTGCCCTTGCAAGTGGTATTGCAGGTAAAGGGAGTGCAGTTCTAACAAATACTAGTATAGTTATTGTTTTTTTAACATATTTAATTGGATTGATAAGTACTATGTTCTGGTGGAGATATGCTGATCAGGATTAGATAAAAGATTTGTGAATATAAGCTGAGGCAACGAAAAAGGATGAAGCATATTGAAGATTAAGTATTTCAGATTATTATAATAATAGAGCGGAATAATTTAGTTACAATATCCAGGAATTTTATTATGATGTGAAAACAATAAAAATATTTAACATTTGAGCACAAAAAATAGATGAATTTTATTTTCATCTATTTTTTGTGCTCAAAATCAAGGAGGTGATTTAGTTTAGTAACATATATAGCTCAGGAAATGACGTTGTAGATCAAGTGAGATGTATTTTAGTGGATATATAATACCAACAACTTGGTATAAAACTATAGTAAGAGATAATAAAAAAGCCTTATCTAAATGCCATAATAATATCAGATGTAGTCTATTGGTATAGGCCAACTGAAGTTAGAGATGAACAATCAGGTCAATTGATAGGAGTTAAAAAGAAATTTAGAGATGATGTACTCCAAAGAAGTTATCAGCGAATAGCAGATTAATTTGGAATGAGTAAAAGAGAGACAAATACAAAGAATCCAACAAATAATTCTTCAAAGACTTCTTCAGTAGATTACTATCATATCAATAAGAAAAGATAGGATGGGATAGAGAATCAAGCTAAAAATCTAATTTAAAATGAAAAAAATATATTAGTAGTTGTCAGTTCAGGTTATAGTAAAACTAGATTCTTTGTAAAACCTAACTTAATGTAAATGAATTTATATTAAAATCTTTATGACAGTAGTTTTTATAAATTAGTACATTGACTATTACTAAAAGTAATGTTACTATTAGTAATATGAAATTAAGGAGATTGAAAAAATGGATAAAATTATACTTGGAATACTTATGTTAAAGCGTATTACAATTTATGAAATACGGAATATAATTAAATTGAATTTTAAATCAATGTGTAGTGATAGTATGGGTAGCATTCAGGCTTCTATTAAAAAACTATTAGCAAAAGAAATGATCATTTACAATGAATTCGTAGACAATGGTATAAATAAAAAGGTATATTCAATTACGCCTTGTGGAAGATCGTTCTTTTTAGAATGGCTTAATACTCCTATGGATATCACAAAAACAAAAAATATGGAATTATCAAAATTATTATTTATGGGCTTTATTCCAAAAAACGATCGCATTAATATTATTAGTAAAGTTATTGATAATACAAAAAAAGAGCTAGAATACTTGCAATCTATACTAAGTTCACTAGAAAATAGTGAGTATAATAAAAGTAGATATTTGGAAGATTTACAGAAAGATTTTGAATATATGGAGGGAATTATAGATGCTACTGGAAATGAAGATATAGAGAAGAATATTATCGATATAAATAAGTTTGAAAATTTGACATTGCAGCTTGGAATGGATACTACTGAATTTTACTTGGAATGGTTTATTAAATTAAAAAATTCAATAGAAAGTGATGTATAGAATTATTAAGATTTATTTTGAAGAAAGGGTGAATTCAAATTACTAATATAAAAATAAAGAACCAAAAAAATAGTTTGAAAGAATATCAAGAGGATATTGCAAAGATATTTGTAGAAGGGTTTTATGATAAGTTTTCAGGTTTATGTAGTGATAAAGAAAATCTTATAAAAATATTTATGGGTTCTTTTTGTTCAGAGTCAGTATATATTGCATATATTTAAGATAAACCAGTAGGTATAATGGGAATTTCAGATAATAAGAAGAGAGTATTATCTTTAGACAAAAAAAGATTTAAAACATATTTAGGATATATAAAAGGAATTTTTTCATACCATATATTTAAAAAAGAATTTAATGAACCATTATATTATAAAAATAATGTTGCTTATATAGACTTCATAACCACCTTAGTAGAGGCAAGAGGTAATAATGTTGCAAGAACACTTTTAAAAATCTTGTTAGAAGATAAAAGGTATTCAGAATTTATTTTAGAGGTAGGAGATACTAATAATATAGCTTTAAATTTATATACAAAGATGGGATTCGAAGAGTTTGACAGAAAAACAGAAAAATACCCTAAACAGACAGGATTTAATGAACGTATATTTATGAAATTTAAATATTAAATTTTTCAAAATCTTGGTGCTTTTTTTATTTTAAATTAAAATCGAAGTGAATCAGAAAAATTTCAAAATATTTTATGTATGGCAAATCACTAGAAGGAATAGAGTAGCTAATAATGCTGATGCCTAATTTTTATCCAAGAAGAAGTGGCATAGTCATTAACAATTATTTCATCAGTAATTCTATTATAATGATGATATCAGGGACAATTGAAATATTGCTTTTCTTTAATTTACTAAGATTTAATATAGAAATTAATAGATTTAAAAAAGAAGCTGGAATACATGAATAAAAAATATTTATTAAGATTGTTTTGATTTTAGGTATTGTATTAAAATGGATTTAAGATATAAGAAATTTAATGAGTAATGAATAATTGTAGATTTATGTGTAATAGGAACTATTTATATTTTATTTATACCTAAAATAAATATTTTTATGGAGCACAATAACTGGAAGTGCTCCATGTTTCTTTGCAGTTGATTTTGTCGACCAAAATCAACTGCAAATCCTTTGAGCTTTTAACAACAGCAAGTTATAATTAAAGCAAGAGGTGATAAGATGAAAGAAATAAATATTGCAAAAACGCTAGTATTTAAGAGAAAAGAAAAAGGCATTACTCAAGAGGAATTAGCAAAATATATCGGTGTTTCAAAGGCCGCTATTTCTAAATGAGAAACAGAACAAAGTTATCCTGATATTACTTTTTTGCCACAACTTGCTACTTACTTTAACATTAGTATAGATGAGTTAATGGATTATAAGCCACAAATGTCAAAAGAGAATATTTGCAAGCTTTACCATAAGTTAGCAGCTGATTTTACATTGAACCCCTATGATGATGTTTTAAATAATTGTAGAGATATAATCAAAAGATATTATTCTTGCTTTCCCCTTCCCCTTCTATTGCAAATGGGAGTTTTGATACTCTTTCATAGTGATCTAGCAAAAAATACAGACAAGACTGTCTCCTTGATTATGGAAGCAAAAGAGCTTTTTGTTCGAGTAAAAAAAGAAAGTAGAGATCTGGAGGTTATCAAACAGGCACAATATATGGAAGCTAGTTGCTATATTTCTCTTGGTGATTCACAGTCTGCTGTTAAATTGCTTGAATGTATAAATAGACGACTACTTGTTGTAGAAACACTTCTTGCATCGGCTTATAAGATGGAAGGTAAAATAAATGAAGCAAAATCTACATTTCAAATTGGAATATACCAATATGTTGTTGTATTATTTAGTCTTTTTCCTTTTTATCTTATGATGTGTACCGAATGTATGGAAATAGAGTAAAATTAAAAGATGTATTTAAAATAATGAGAAGTCAATAAAAAGTATGATAGTAACTTTTAAAGTATAATCTTCATATATTATTATTAAGCTTATGAAATTATAAGCTAATATAGACTTTAGAAGGAGGATTATTAATGTCAGGATATAATAGAGGTTGTGGAGTTGATAGTGAATTATTATTCTTTTTCCTATTACTTGTAGTATTATTTAGTCAGTGCTATGGAGGGTATGGAGACTGTTAATTTACTATAAAGAGAGAGAGCTTTAAAGCAAGGCCACTGAAAAAGTCTTAGGTAAATAAAACAAGCATAACTCCTACAACAATTGTTGTAGGAGTTATGCTTGTTTTAGTGTAAAATATATAATTTAATTATTCCTAAAGATAATATCCTTAGACAAATAAATGGAATGATTGATTTTTCATTCGTTAATGATGAATTGGTTGCAAAATACTGTTCTGATAATGATAGAGCTGCAATTGATCCACTAAGAATGTTTAAATATCTTTTTTTAAAAGTGATTTATCAGATGTAGGTGTTGTAGAGCGTTCTAGATATGGCACCAGAATAAGGAATTATTAATCCAAACTCTTTAATTAAATTCGGAGTATTCCTTATAAGATTTGCCACTTTTTTTATGTTGAAGTATTATATTTAAATTCTAATCTTTACATAATTTATTACTGATATTTCTAATTTTGTGATAGCTTTTCTTATTGAAATTATAAGCTCATCCATAAATATTTCACTTAATTGCTTCTTCTGCTAATTTTATCCCTATTTCATGAGTTAATTTAGGTGTAAGAGTATCTCCAGGATCAAATGATTGGATTAAATGTTTTGCTAAATTTTCAGAAGTGCTATTCCAATTTTTCCTAATTAAATTAAATTCTATAGATACAGTTTCATGACTGTAAGCAAAAGTAGATATCAGAATATTTTCATCAGTTTTATCTTTATCGCATACATAGTCAATAGATTTTTGTAATTGCTATATCTCATCTAACATCTTCTTTGTAATATCTATCAGTAGAATTAATCTTTTTAGCAATTTGATTTATATTAGATTGAATCCTAGTTAGGTTCATATTCATTTTTTTAATAAAGACTCTCATATTTGTTGCATCTATAGCACCCATTCTATTTAAAATTAATTCTTTTTCTTCTTCTGTAACCACTACATTTAAATCAATATTTCTCAATCTATTTTTCATCGGTATGCTCCTTCTTTAATTTATTTAGGGTATTAGAGATACTCCCTAACAAGTAATATATCAATACAAACAGTTAGGTTTAGATGATATATTTTAGTTTTATTAAACTGCTAAAACAGACATTGAGATAGTGGTGTGATTACTTAGAATAATTGATTTTACTTAACTTAGCAAGATTTTTTCGCATGACACTATATTGAGAATAAATCCAATACAATCAATTTTGTTGAATGGTAAGAGTGTATTGCACCATTTTTGATGCACAAATGTTTGTTTATGTTGATGTGGATTCTATATGATAAAATATATATACTGACAGAGGGATATTGAAAAATTCAATTTCGTTAAAAATTGCTTGAGTTGAAACAAAAGGGTATAGAATAGTAGGTGATATAATGGATTATCAGCAAACAGTACTTTCCGCAATAGATTATATTGAGAATAATATGTTCGAAGAAAATGTATATCATCATTTATTTGACCATATTTTTCTTTCAAAGTACCATTTTCATAGAATCTTTTATACGATGACAAATGAAACAATTGCAGACTATATTAGAAAGAGAAAGTTTACAATTATTGCTAAAAAACTAAAATTTACGAATGAAAAAATAATCGATATAGCATTTGCGTGTGGCTATAATTCACATGAGTCTTTTACAAGAGCTTTCAAGAAATATTTTAGTATATCACCAAGTGAATTTAGAAAGAATCCAAATGAAAATAAGTTGTTAGTCATGGATTGTATTGATAAAAGAAAGCTTTCCAATATTTATTTTCAATCAAATTATGTGCCGTATTTCGAGTCTATTGATCAACTAACCCTTACTGGTATTAGAGGAACAGTTGATTTAATGACAGTGAATGTTCAAAGCTATTGGAGCCAATTGCTTGAATATTTTTCTGATAACTGTATACAGCCAAATGGAGATTACTTATATATGATTTGGGAAAGTGTTGGTTGTGATCCAAGGAAGATAGATTTCAGTGAGCAGCAAAATGTTTTTATAGGTGGTGTGTTTTATGATGCCAAGAAAAAGATGGATCAATCATTGATTAGTAATCAAGCATATGCATGTTTTAGATTAACCCAAACCTTTGAGTATTTACATGACTTATACAGCTATATTTATTTTTCATGGTTTAAGAAATCTGATATGATTTTAGATGATAACTATATCATTGAGCGTTACAGCAAAGATTTTTCTTTTGAGCAGAAAACTGGTTTCATGGAAATCCTGGTTCCTATAAAAAAGCAACAGATGTCAAGAAAATAAAATATAATCTGATAAACTTATTTATAGAAAGATAAAAGGAGGAAGATAATGTATAAACCAAGATTTAAAGGGACGCACTATGAAATGGGAAATCACTATGGAAAACTATTAAAAAAACACCAAGTTGATTTGTCACCATTGCTGAATTTCAACACTGAAAGAATTGATATGGGAAAGAAATCTTTAAAAATATGTGAAATCATATATCCTGAGATTATTGATGAAATCCGGGGGATGGCAGAGGGGCTATCTGTTGACTATTTAAAATTGGGAACGTTTTTAATAACAGCAGGAGCCTATTCATTTGATGTGGGCTGCACAACTTTTGCATATATTGAAGATGACGAAGTTTATTTTGTTAGAAATCATGACATGTTTGTTCAACTTAGAAAGACCACAGAAAGCGCCTTTTATAAACCTAATAAAGGGAATGTTTTTTTAGGTCATGGAGATAGCTTGATAGGAAAAGAAGATGGAATAAATGAACATGGTTTAGCGGTAGGAATGACTTTTGTAGCACCTAGAACAATACAGCCAGGTTTGAATTTTTTGATGATTGTGAGAATGTTATTGGAAAAATGTAAAGATGTTGATGAAGCGATTAAACTGCTTGAGAACATACCATCAATGACCTCACAGTGTTTTATATTGGCAGATTCATTAGGACACTTAGCAGTTGTAGAAATGTGTCCAGATCATATGGCAGTCAGGTATCCTAAATCCGATGAAAGATTTATTGTTGCTACGAATCATTTTATTAAAAAAGAAATGAAAAAATTTGATTGTAAGCCAGAAGAGAACTGGTATTCAACATTAGACCGTTATGATACTGTCACTAAAAATCTGCAAAGTGGAAGAGACTATTCAAGAGAATTAGGTATAGAAATTGCATCTGGGAAAAGAGGATTTTTATGTCAATATGATAAAAAGCTTTCTTTTGACACTTTATGGTCTGTGAGTTATCATTTGAACACTCTTTCTATAAAAAGAGCAGAAGGGAATCCTAGACGAGCGAAGTATAAATTTGACTATCGCCTGGAAAAATTGAAGAATGAATTACTATAAAACCATATCTAGAGCATGGAAAACTAAAGAGTCTCAAATTTCACAAATATGATTGCGTTGTAAAGAACACTGATAGAATAAGAAAAATTAATATAAAGTGGTGGAGTTTTTGAGATAAGAAAACTAAAGAAATACTTAGATGGATTAAGAAACTGATCAATGGAGAACCCTATAAGAGTAAGCAGAATACCCTATTGTGATAGTTTTCAATAAAAATAGTGAAAATTCCCCATAATCTGAGTATAAAGATTCATATAGTAAACTTATAAAAATAATGTAGGAAATTGTAAAAAGTTGAAAAATTCATAAGATTTGCAAAAATAATCTTGACTTTTGATAAATGCTTTAATATAATACATATATACATCATGGGATAATGCAAAAAGAGGTAGAACGTCATACTATACTAGGGGGTGAAAGTATAATGAAAATGAAGCCAATTATTGAATCAAGTTGGAATTTACAAAATGTAGCTAATCAGGAGAGTTCAGAAATGGGACCAATGATAGGAATTGGTAGTCAGTTTTGTTGTGCTTGCTAAGTTTAGTAAAGTAATTTAGCTTACTTTCTTGCTGAATATTTAATTCAAGAAAAGCTAAGTTACAAAACCCTTCTATCACAATAATTCAAATTGTTCAGTGATAGAAGGGTTTTTATCATAAATAACATTCATTGAAACATTTTGCTTATTGTATTTCTTGGCAATGTGAGTTGTTGCGAAATTATGTATGCGCTATAAACTTAATGGAGATGATGGGTATTTGTCTTATATATATAGGACATTCCCGATAAACATGGGACTTGATTAATATAACAATCAGTTTTAGGGAGGGAAAGTAATGAAATTAATTAAACACATGATATTTGTAGACATACACGATAACAAAAAACTGCTGATAAACTCTTTAACAGGCACTATGGATGAAATTGATGAGCCTATTTACAAAACCCTGTCCAGATGGCAGGATTGTGAAGAGATTGTAACAGAAAATGATTTGGAGGATGAGTTATTGAGTAATCTTCAATCTAGGGGATATCTGGTAAATAACTACGAAGAGGAAGTAGCTAAAAAGAATGAAATTTTAAAGGTATTGCGTAACCAGCACGTTCAAAGGCAAAAAGACCAAAGAACTGCCGTCTTTGTTATGACTTATGACTGCAACTTCAGATGTCCTTATTGCTTTGAGGGGGATGCCTATCTTAAAAAACAGGTTATAACTCCGACACAAATTGATGCTGCCTTAAAGCTCGCAGGTGAGGGCGTGCAGACAATATGTCTTTTTGGAGGAGAGCCGTTGCTTCCAAAAACTAGACCCGCTTTGGAACATCTTTTTAATAAAGCTCCCGATAAAATATATCAAATTTTTACCAATGGGTATTATCTGACAGAATTCCTTGATTTGCTTTTGTCTATAAATATTTCTCAAGTTTTAATAACTTTAGATGGAAGTGAAGAGTCTCACAATAGTAGGAGGATATTAGCTAATGGAAAGCCTACATTCAAAAAAATTATGGATGGTGTGGAGAAATGTCTAGAAAGCGGGATGAATATTCGAATTAGAATGAACCTTGAGAAAAGCAATTACAAGGAAGGAATTAATTTAAGAGAAAATCTGCTTGAAAAATTTTCGGAATATAAGGACAACTTATCATTTGAATTAACCACACTAGTTGGAGACTCTTATAATGAACGAATTGATATAATGACTGAAATATATCTTTCAGATATAAATTACTCATTCGAGGATAGGGAAAGAAGAAACAATTTTATAACTAAAAAGAATTCAATACTAGATCACTTAGTGTATGGTAGAGGCATAAATCCTTTGTACTCTTATTGCTACGCCCACGTAGATGGGATGGCATTTGACCCCTATGGAGATATTTATCCATGTTTGGGTTGTGTTGGCAATGAACGCTTTTCTATAGGAAAGTATTATCCTTTAATTGAGTTCAAAGAAAATTCAATACGTAACCGTAACATAGAAAAAATTCCTGAATGCAGGGATTGTACATATTCTCTTCTTTGTGGAGGAGGATGTCCTTTGAAGTTAGATGGAAACGGTGATTTTTTCAAGCCTGTGTGCTATTCCGTCAAAACTCTTTTGCATAAGGAACTTCCTTTATTTTATAGAGAAAGGGAAGAAGCTATGAAAAAAAATGAGGAAATAGTAAATAGTGATGATGGATATAACGAGAACTCGTATCGGAGAGAAGCTTACTAAAGAGATTGAAAGGCTTACAGGGATGAAGAATAGGTCAGACGGATAACGCATCAAGCATAATTAATCTCAAGAGTAAGTCTTTCATTAAAAAAGACATCTTTATGATATGCTTTAAAGTGATTGTTGTTTATATACTGAAAAGATAATACTTTATTAAAATACTATTGGGAGGCTTGGGTAATTCCTGAATTCAAATGTCCCAAAATAAAGTTTTGTAATGAAAGGACTTATCAGACATAGGGGGATATTAATATAAGGTTAAAGGAATAAACTTAATATGAATATTTCCCTATGAAGTATATATAGTAAATAACATATTTAAAAGTTATTAGACTTTAATATATTATTTACAGAATTCTTTACAGATACATATAAATTTGTTAATTCAGGCTTAGATATTAAAGAACCAATTAGACGGATATGGCTCGTATTTTGTGTTTCGTTAATATCTCGATAGAAGTTCTGTGTCAAATTATGATTATCTAGGTGTGGGAATATATACCATTGTTTAGCTGTTATTAGGTGTTTTATATGAATTCCTGATTTTTTAATATCATTGGTGATACTATCAATTAGTTCTTTTTTCACTATTCCATAGGCATAGGCTACAAGTATTGTTCTTTTGTTTTGTCTTGTAGTATGGAAAAACTGTACTTTACCTTTTTTGCCTAGATTAGCCTTGTAATAAGTTGTTACTAAATTTTTATTGTCTACTTCATAGGCACATGTGATAAATGGGTTTGTATCAATTTTTTTCATTAATTGATTGTATAAATCGTCCTTAATAACATCTCTTGGTAGCTTTGTAGTAATAAGTACCTTATCATAATAATCAGAACTAAAAGGAGTTTCGAGGTTTACTTTATTACCTTTCACTTCGATGTTTTCAACTTTAATAGAATATCGGATGTCTGATATGTTCTGACTGAGTTTTTTAATAAGTTCTGAAGATCCCTTGTTGATGAATAAAAGCTTATCACCACGAATAAAAGAATATATAGTATCTAAATTAAATATCTTAAATGCATAATAAGCTTGGACATCACATATATTTCCAAATCCAAAAGATGAGAGATGTGGAGCAATCACTTGGCATATAGTATTTAAATTATGCTGTCGTAGAAAGGTACATAAAGGAATCATTAAGTCTTTATGAATATATCCATAATTTACGGTATTAAGTGATTTAGAATACTTATTAAGAATAACTTTCAGTCTAGGTAATTCATCCATTAGTAAAGTCACATCTTCTCTAGATATGTGTTCTACATTATTATAATTTTCATCAATAAAGTTTCTATATGTAAAACGTTCAGTATAGTCCACTTTTAATTCAATTAAAAGCTCTTTAATTTGCTCACTGAAAGAGAACACAGTTCCAAGTTCAGCATATATACCTTTACTTGATAATGTTCTACAATGACCACCTATAGATTCTTGTTTTTCATATATTGTAACCTTTATACCTTGCTTTTCCAATAAATATGCTGAAAGCATTCCGCTAAAACCTGCTCCTATAACTGCAACTTTCATAAATATCCCCCTTAGTATTGCCTATCTATATACGCCCATAAAGGCAAGACAAGATTTGTATCCGTTAATTTATTATGGTATTCAATAGGAGAATACATATTATTATCAAACTTAACCTTATGGTTCATATTATAATTTCTAATGAATTTTTGAAATTGAATTTTCAGTTGTTCAAATGACATATCATTATAAATAAGTGGCATTAGAAAGGATATGCAACAATTAGTATATTGTTTTCTTAAATCATTGATCCTTTCTAAATCATCATTCCTCTGAAGAATATGTATATTTACATCAAATCCATTGTCTTGAATGACTTTATTAATCTTTGATTCAAAAATGTTCTTATTTTGTTTAATTAATTTTGAATCTTGAAAAAAGCATAAATAATTAGTGTTAAAATTCAGGGTTTGTGCTACAGGTATAGCAACGGCAGATAATAAATCTTCAAAATGACTTAAAGATATATTTTTATATAGTCTTGTACAGGATATTCTACTTTTAAAATCAAATAACGTATATTCATAAAGGTTACCTATATTTTTAAAATATCCATAATTTGTTATCCAAAACAGCCAGCATTTTCCGCTTTCTATATCTCTTAAAGAAGGAAGGATACTAACAATTTTATTTTCCTTCTTTTTGGCAAATTTTATTCTACTTTCCTTATTGGTCAGCTGGTGCCTTTTCATGACATTAAAAACTGCTGATTCGCTTATATCATGCCCCAATTCTTCTAATAAATATTTAATCGCTTTAGGACCATATTTAGGATAGGTTTTAAAAAGTCTAATTAATACATTTTCTATTTCAGTACTTGTTTTATTGATAGGAACAAAATTTTTCTTAATATGATCTAAACCTTCGATACCTTTGGTTTCATATCTTTTTAGCCAACGATAATAAATGGTCCTTGAAATATTATATTTTCTACAAGTTACACTGATACCATTTTTTTGTCCTTCCATTATGATATTAAATTTAAGGTTTTTGTTCATAATAGTCCCCCTTATTTAAGAATTAATTACTTTTACATAAAAATGAACTATTATATGTTACCGTTTTCAATATGTTTATATTTTAACATTATTAGTATATTATTTCAATATTTAAGCTGATAATTATTCAGAAAAATAAGAAAATTATATTTTGATTATAAAAAAGTTACTTTAGGTTACTGTTAACAATTTTCTCGTACTAATATGTCTAGGACAATCTGATTATTTAGGGGATGTTGTAATCCTTAGATTGTAAACATATTGATAAAGTAAATGTTAAAAAAATTCTTAAAAAAACCACTATTGTTTATCATTTATTGTCTTGTTATAATTAGGATAAAATAAACCTTTGGGGGTCTAAAATGAATGAATTAAAAGTCTTTACTATCAAGAAAAACATCTATGAAGATAATGCTAAAGTTGCTGAAACCACAAGAAATGAATTAAAGAAAAAAGGTACATATCTAATTAATATTATGTCATCACCAGGCAGTGGGAAGACAGCCACTCTTGTAAGTACTATCAAAGCACTAAAAGATGAAATGAAAATAGGTGTAATGGAAGCTGATGTGGATTCTGATGTGGATGCTAAAACTGTTCAAGAGGCAGGAGCAAAGGCTATTCAATTGCATACGGGCGGGATGTGCCATTTAGACGCTACTATGACAAAGCAAGGTATTGATGAATTAGGTGTAGAAGAATTGGATTTGGTTTTCTTGGAGAACATAGGCAATTTAATATGCCCTGCAGGCTATGATACAGGAGCAATGAAAAACGTAGCCATATTAAGTGTTCCTGAAGGGGATGATAAACCTTTAAAATATCCCAAAATCTTTGGAAAAGTAGAGGTACTCATTGTCAATAAGATTGATGCAATTGAACATTTTGACTTTAGTATGAATTTACTTGAACGAAGAGTAAGAAAGTTAAATAAAGATATTGTTATATTTCCCATATCTGCTAAAACTGGGGAGGGTGTAGAAGAATGGGCAAATTGGATTAGAGAACTAAAAGTAGGGGGATATAACATTGAAAAAAAAGCTAACAAAAACAAACTTTAATAAGTCAGAAAGATTTAATTTTGCTTTAACATGGGGAGATGTAGATGGCAGAGATTATAGACCGGAAATAGTTGATCTTGCAAATAAAATTGGTAGAACAAAGGCAGGGACAGGGAGAGAGGCAATTCCATTTGGTCCTGAATACTATGCGCTTGCTCCAATACTTGATGAGTATCAAGTGAAAATAGCCATGCAACTACAATTTCGTAAAAAACTTAGTGCAAAGGATATTGCAAAAGGATCGGGAGAGTCCTATGAAAAGGTAAAAAAAACATTAGACTATATCGCTTGGGCTGGAGTTGCTTTTGTTAATACAATTGATGGCGTGGATATGTATTGGCAAGATATATTTGTTCCGGGACACTTGGAAATGATTAATAACAACAAAGAATTGGTTGCAAAACATCCTGAAATTGCAGAGGCCTTTTATTATTTTGGTAGCAAAAAAGGACCTATGGCAGCAGGTATTATGCCTGTTGGTGGTGGACCAATGCGTGTATTACCTATTGAGAGATCTATCGACGGAAATTCAAGAAGAGCATCCTATGAAGAACTATCAAAATACTTAAATGAAGCAGAAGTGTTTTCAGTGTCAGATTGTTCTTGTAGAACATCCCGTGAGGCAATGGAAGAAGGTTGTGGACATCTAAAAGAAGATATGTGCATTCAATTAGACCACGCGGCGGAGTACTACATAAAAACAGGACGTGGACGAGAAATAACAAGAAAAGAAGCTTTTGAAATTATCAAAAGAGCAGAAGACAACGGATTAATGCACTCTATTCCAAACTTAGACGGACTGGGACACACTCATGCTATTTGTAATTGCTGTGGATGTGGTTGTTATGCTATGAGACTTGCCAATGAATATGTGAATAATGATATTGTACGATCTAATTACAAATCCATCGTAGATGAATCCAAATGTGTTGCCTGTGGTGAATGTGTAGATGTTTGTCCCACAAATGCCTTAAGATTAGGACAAAAATTGTGCTCCAAGGAACCAATCGATGAAAGAATGGTTAAAGAGGTACCAAGAAATACAGAGTGGACAGAAGATAAATGGAATAGTGATTATAGGACCAATAGAAAAAATACTTTAGATTCCGGGACATCACCTTGTATTACAAATTGTCCAGCACACATACCTGTCCAAGGTTATGTTAAATTAGCTTCACAAGGTAGATATACTGAGGCTTTGGAATTGATTAAGAAGCATAATCCCCTTCCTGCAGTTTGCGGACGAGTTTGTCCAAGGTTATGTGAGGAGGACTGTACACGTGGTGATATTGATGAAGCTGTAGCCGTTGATGATATTAAGAAGTTTATTGCAGAGCAGGATTTAAATAAAGGTATTCGCTACATACCAAGAAAAAGACATGATTATAGTGATAAGAAGATTGCAATTATTGGAGGAGGCCCTTCAGGATTAACGTGCGCTTATGATTTATCTATCGACGGTTACGATGTAACAGTATTTGAAAAAGAAAATAAACTAGGTGGAATGTTAGCCTTTGGCATACCATCATACAGGTTGGAAAAAGATGTAATAGAAGCAGAGATTGATGTACTAGGAGATATGGGGGTTAAGTTTAAAACTGGTGTTGAAGTTGGAAAAGATGTTTCAATTCAAGAACTTAGAGGTAAAGGTTTCAATGCGTTTTATATTGCCATTGGAGCTCAATCAGGGAAAAAAATAGGTTTAGAAGGAGAAGATGCTAGAGAAGTATTAAGTGGAGTAGATTTTTTAAGAATGACCAATCTAGGAGATAAAACTAATGTAGGAGGTAAAGTCGTTGTTATTGGTGGAGGCAATGTTGCTATTGATGTTGCGAGATCTGCAATAAGACTAGATGGGGTTAAGCAAACAGATATCTTTTCCATAGAAGCAAGAGAAAATATGCCAGCCCACAATGAAGAAGTAGAAGAAGCCTTAGAAGAAGAGATTAAGATTAACAATTCTTGGGGACCAACAAGGATTATCACAGAAAATGGTAAAGTCACTGGTATTGAATTCAAACGTTGTCTTTCAGTATTTGATGAAAATGGCAAGTTCAATCCACAGTTTGATGAAGCAGATAGAAAAATTACTGAATGTGACTATGTCTTATTATCAGTAGGTCAAACCTTCAATTATGGAAATCTATTAGAAGGAGAAGGGGTAAGATTAACCAATAGAAATACTATTGAAGTTGATCAGGTAACACTTCAAACTTCAAAAGTAGATATTTTTGCAGGTGGAGATGTTGCTAGTGGCCCAAGATTTGCAATTGACTCAATAGCGGCAGGTAAGGAGGCTGCAGTTTCTATTCATAGATTTGTACAGAGAGGTCAATCATTAGTATTTGGTAGAGATACACATTCCTATAAGGTTTTTGACAAAGAAAATCTGGATGATGTTATTGGATATGATGGCACTGAGAGACAAAGAACTCAACATGTTGATGGTAAAGTTTCAAAAACCACTTTTAAAGATTTAAGAGGTATCTTGACTGAAGAACAGATTAAAAAGGAAACTGCAAGATGTCTAGGATGCGGTGCCACAAAAGTAGATGAATATTTATGTGTTGGATGTGGAGCATGTACACTAAAGTGTAAATTTGATGCAATCAAACTTGAGAAAGTTCATGATGTGAAAGGTTATGAAATTGAAGACTTACCAAAAGCAGTTTTAAAAAAAGTAGTTGCTAGAAAGGTCAAAATTACTGCAAATAAAATTAATCCTTTTGCAAAGAAGAGATAGAATTGATATATGAAAATTGAGGTGAAGTTTCATGCATGAACTAGGTATAGTTTACGAAGTCATTAATATTGTAGATGGATTTGCAAAGGAGAATAATCTAACAACAGTAGATAAAATTGTATTGGAGGTTGGACAATTATCCCAGGCAATTCCAAGATTTATTGAAGAGTGTTATCCTGCGGCTGTAAATGAAACAGCATATGAAGACACAAAGTTGGAGATCATTGTACTTCCTGCCAATGGAAAATGTAAAGTTTGCAATGAGGTTTATAATATTATTGACTATAGAAAAGTTTGTCCTAAGTGTCATGGGGAAGAATATTATTTAATTTCAGGACAAGAATTTAATATTAAAGAAGTTGTAGCATGTTAAAAAAACATAGAGATATTATAAGGGGGAGAAATTATAATGGGTTTATTGTTTGAAGGTTTAACAGTTGGCAGTCTAATCACACTAATTTTATTTGTAGCAGCATTGTTAGGCATAAATGAGATTACAAGAAAATCAAAAGATTTATCCATAGTCTTTTACTGTGCCTTACCTGTGGTACTAGCGATATTAGTATTTATGGGTGTATTAGGCTCACCTACAGGGAAAACGTGGTTCGGTTGGGTTAAAGTAGTTTCTGCGTTGATAGGTGTTTACGGATTTTTATTAATCCGATTCACTAAATTAGGTGAAAAGAAATTTGCAGCTATATTTCCTGTAACCATTTTATCTTTAAATATTGCAGAGGCAGTTTATAGAGAATTTGAAGTATTTGCTACTTTTAAGGAATTGCAAATAGATCCAGGAGGTATAGTTGTTCTAGGTGGAATCTGGAATATATTTAATGGGATAGCAGGAATTCTATGCATTGTGACATTAACTGGATTTGCTGGTATAAAAGTATCCAAAGATAGGTCAAGAGACATGATTTGGCCAGATATGACATGGATGTACATCATCGGCTATACATTATGGAATTTTGCATATGTTTACAATTGTATTTCAACAAGATCAATGTATGCTGGATTCGGTATCCTATTAGCTGCACTCATTGCAGAATTTTTATTCAAAAGAGGCGCATGGCTTCAGCATAGGGCACAAATATTATCCTTGTATGCTATGTTTTCTCTATCTGTAGATTTTCAGAAAAGTCAGTACTTTCAAGTGTTTCCTACCTATAGCGCAAGTGTACTGATGACAATTAGTATTATATCTTTGATATTTAATGTTGGAGTATTTGCTTATATGGTTTACACCATTATTAAGAAAAAGAAAAACCCATTAAAAGAAGATATTTATACAGATACAGATTATTATAAGAAAAATATTTTGGCTAATAATCTTTAAGTAGTAATCCTTTATAATTTATTATCTAATGAAATAAACTTAAAACATCTGTTTAGATAATGACCTTGCTAACTAAATAGGAACCTATTAATACCAAGGCTTAGAGCCATTATGCTCTAGGTTTTGGTATTTTAAGTTTAATTTTAATTCATTCTTTTCTTCATTTCTAGTATCTTTAACCTATTTATTCACAGTTGATCTAGAAAGTCTATATTTTTTATGCATGATTGACCTTCAGTTTTCTTTTATTTATTATATAATGTTCCAGTTTTTATTGTATAATTAAGCATAATCTATCCAGAGTATTATGAATTTTAGTATGGTTTTTCTGTCAAAATATACGTTGAAAGTGTTGTATTACTAAAAAATCTGTTTAATATTTCTGGTGTAAGTTATTTTAAATCAAATATACTGATTTTTAGATCTTTTTGATTTTAAAGCTTCGATTTCTTTAGAATATGATTTTAATTTTTTTCAATCTTTTCTTCTGTTTATTCAGTAGATTATCTAAGTTATTAAGAAATTTCTTGTTTTTTAAGTTTGATATGTTTGTTATATATTTCAAACATATAACTCTTTCCATTCTTTTTAAAGTGCATACTATGACCACAAGCACAGAAAAGTAAATGTATCTGTGCTTGTGGTCTAATTTTCTTACGAGATTTAATTAGCTGTTGAACATCTTCAAAATATTCATTTGAAATAATCTTTTTGTGTATTTTTTTAACCCAATATAATCATTAGTTTTTTTATTTCTCAATTTAATTATAATTGCTAAATTGAATAGAAATCTATATGTTAGATTATATCTTAATGGATTAATGTACTTAAAACAAAATGAAAATGAAAAAGCATATAAACCTGCTACAGGTACTGTTTTAAAAAATCAGATTTTATTTGTGAAATACAGAAGGATTTAATATCTGATGAATTGATTTTAAAAAAGGGACTGAACTATAAAAAGTAATGAGATTTAAATTAGTATCTTTAATTAATCTAAATATAGATAAATTTTTTTAGTTAATAGTTGAATTAATTTTATACAGTAAGTACAATGTAATAAAGTATTTAATATTAATATTTTAATATAACTTGTAATTATGAATTATTAATAGATAAATGGAGGGAAAAACAAATGAATTATATGATAAAATATACTGCCTACTTTGGCTCTGTGCAAAGATTACACAGAATAAATAGAACAATGATTTGTTCAGGGCCTAATTTAGTAGATTAATTTAGGTAATGTTATTTTGTGTGCTCTTTGCTTTATTATCTAGGAATATCAAAGTAGATGGGAGCAAAAGATATGAAATATGAAAATGCACAAAATATACTGCCAGAATATATTGTCCAACTCATTCAAGAATATATAGAGGGTGGATATTTATATATACCAATAAAATATGACAATAAAAAAGTTTGGGGAGAAAATACTTTAACAAAAGACATTTTAAAAAGAAGAAACAAAGAAATTTTTAATAAATATAATGAAGGAATATCTATTAAAAAACTTGCACAGAAGTATTACCTCTCTGAACATAGTATAAGAAGAATAATTAGACAACAAAAGAATATATAATTTAAAAAATCGGTATTTATTATCAATTTAGATAATTTAATACCGATTTTTTAGTTGAAATATTACAGGTAAATATGAACAACTTTGATACAGAATCGTTTAAGAACTTGAGTAATTATAGAAAGTAAGGTTAATATATTTATAAATAGATTATAGAGGAGTAAACTAATGAATAAACTAGCGATTTTAGAAATAAAGTTTGATTTTAATGGTAATAAAAATGTCATTTATCCAGTTATATTAAGTGATAAAAGTGAAGTTGTTTTAATTGATTGTGGATATCCTAATTTTTTGAATTTAATAAAGGATGCTGCCAAAAAAGATGGAGTGGATATTAGTAAATTAACAAAAATAATTATAACACATCATGATTTTGATCATATGGGAGCTTTGGGAGAGTTTAAAAGAGAGTACCCACATATAAAGGTTCTCTCATCGATTGATGATGAAAAATATATTAGTGGTAAGGAAAAATCTTTAAGATTACAGCAAGCAGAGGCCATATGTGATAAAATTCCTGAGGAGGAAAAGGAAAGTGCAAAAGAGTTTCAGCGTTTTATTCAAAAAGTAGAAAATGTTCAGGTAGACATGTGCTTAAAAGATAGGGATTCTTTTTCTTGGTTTGGAGGTATAGAAATAGTTGCTACCCCAGGGCATATGCCAGGCCATATTTCAGTTTATTTGAAAAGTAGTAAAACATTAATTTCAGGAGATGCATTAATAGTAGAAAATGATAAATTGATGATACCATATCCACAGTATACTTTAGATATAGATAATGCAAAAAAATCTATAAAGAAGTTATTAAATTATGAAATAGATAGAATTATATGCTATCATGGTGGAACATATATAAAAGATATTAAAGAATCACTACAAAGTATTATTTTAGATTAACAGATTTGCATAATTAATATGTAAAATAAGGAGAGAAAAAAATGATTAAACAATTAGAAAAGTTTGAAATTGAAGAAATTATGGATATCTGGTTAAAGACTAACATTACTGCTCATAGTTTTATACCAGAAAAGTATTGGATTAAAAATTATAACCTTGTTAAATATCAATATATGCCTGGTTCCACAACTTTTATTTATAAAGAAAATAGTATAATTAAAGGATTTATAAGTATTATAGACAATTCATTTATTGGTGCCTTATTTGTTTTAGAAGATTATCAAGGACAAGGCATAGGCAAAAAACTACTAAACTATTGTAAATCTTTATATTCACCTTTAGAATTAGCAGTTTATACTGAAAATATATCTTCAGTTAATTTTTATATACATTGTGGGTTTATAGTGAAAAAAAAGCAACAAAATGAAGATTCAGGATTTATGGAATGTATAATGACATGGACAAAAAATGAATAGTTTTCAGTTATATTATTAATAGATTTAAAAATAGTAGTATAGCATTAATGGAAAAGTATTTTTTACTAACAATTGATATAATGGTTTTAGATGGTTAAGAGAATAGGAGGATCATTATGAAATGGCTAGAAATTGGAACATTATGTATAGAAGATAAGAATGAAATAATTCTCGTAAATTTACATGAAGGATATGAAAAAGCATTGAATAAGCTAGATATGTTTTCTCATTGTATGTTGTATTCCCTTATAAAAGACAGAATCGAAGTATATGTAACGAAAATTCTGGAAGTTAATGAAAAGATAGGGCAAGTCATACTCAAAATACCAGAGAATTATATACTGAACACTCAAAAAAATACTACTGAATTAGAAAGATTGGATAAGAAAAAATCTTTAGGACAATTAATTGATATAAAGCCTTATTATCCTGCTGAAGAAGTTATACTTAGCGCAGAAGAACCTGAAAATAGATTTTGCCTAAATTATTTAGATTATATCATTGGTGAATATAGTATGTATGGTAACAGAGAAGTCATTAAACTTGAGAAAAATATACTTAGTCATATTAAATTTAGTGCTGATAATACTCAATCTATCAAGAAAGGTGACTATATTAGAATTTTGTGGTATTTTCATCGTTTTGACAAAGACTCTTTTCGAAGGAACAGAACGTGTAATCCTCCTTATAATAATGCACCTAATATGGGAATATTTGCAACAAGATCTCCAGTCCGACCAAATCCAATAGGATCAACAGTTGTACGTGTAGAGCAGGTAGATTATCATAATGATATTATTTATATTGAAGGCTTTGACGGGTTTCCAGGGTCAAAAATATTTCAAATTATGTTTTATCAACCATCAGTGGATAAAATAGAGGGAGCTACTTTACCTCCTTGGGTATCGCACTGGACGAACTATAAAAGCTTTGATAAGCCAAAAGAGATAGATACATTGGATAAAAACTATCAAAAAGATATAACAATAAGTGATCAGTATTCTGATTTCTGTGATGAAATTGAGACGGATAGTGTTATAAAAGATGAATATAATAACCAAGAGATACATATATATAATGCACATATTCATAATCTGAAAAATGTATCTGTATCCATTCTTAAAAATAGTGTTAATCTAATCTCTGGTGTTAGTGGTAGTGGTAAATCTAGTTTAGCTTTTGACACAATCTATGCTGAGAGTCAAAAACAGTTTATGGATTTAGTGCTTTCAAATCAAATGTTAACTGATACATTTTCCAATGCATATGTTGACAAGATAACTGGATTACAACCAGCTATAGCAATTAAACAAAAAGCTCTAGGGGTTAATCCTAGATCTACAGTGGGATCAGTAACTAAGATAACAGATATATTAAGACTTGTATTTGCAACTATTGGTGAGCGAGTATGTCCAATATGTCATCAGACTGTTGATAATACTAATGTTTGTAATGAATGTGGTGAAATTTTATTTGATTTAATACCTCAAGTATTCAGCTATAATAATCCAGATTATATGTGTCCAGTTTGCAAAGGTTTAGGAGTAGAGATGAGTATAGATGTAGATAAGATTGTTGAATTTCCAGAGAAATCATTGCTAGACAGTGCTTCATCACTATACGGTGATTTAAGAAAACATAAAAAGAAACCAAATGCAAATTGGATGAGAGGAGAAATTTTGGCTTTAGCGGATGATTTAAATGTGGATATTGAGTTACCATTTTTAAATTTGCCAGAGGAATTTAAACATCAATTCTTTTATGGTTCAAATGGGCGTGAGGTGAGCCTACAATATGAGAATTCAAAGGGGAGAAGTGGAGTTATTACAAGGCCTGTTGAAGGAGCCGTCAACCTTATTCAAAGATTGACCTATGATACCAAGTCTATAAGAGGTATTGATAGAACAAAGAGATATATGTCAAAAAAGATCTGTAGCCGTTGTCAAGGTGAACGTCTATTAGAGGACGGTAGGTTGGTTAATATATATGGGCACAGATATCCTGAGATTGTGAAACAAAGCATTGATCATCTACGCATATGGTGCCATAGAGTTTACAGGCAACTTACAAAAGATCAGCAAGATAAAACTAAAATGCTTTTTATAAAGCTAAATCAAAGACTAAAACGAATAGAAGATGTAGGATTAAGTTATATAACAGTTGATAGAAGTATACCTAGCCTGTCTGGTGGAGAAGCTCAACGTCTGAAGTTAGCTACACAATTTGGAACAGGACTATCAAATATTCTTTATATTATGGATGAGCCTTCAAAGGGATTACACCCAAGAGATTATCGTTTTTTGATGAATACCATAGTAGATTTAAAAAAACATGGGAATACAGTTATCATTGTAGAACATAAAAAAAGTTTTATGACCATAGCTGACATGCATATTAAGATGGGACCAAAGGCTGGGCGATATGGTGGAAATTTAATTTCTGTAAAAAACCGACAAGAAATTGAACAACAGCTTAAACTAAATGGTTATAATGATGACTTTGATGACATTCAAATTGTAAATTATAGATATCAAGATAAAAACAAAGAGGTTGCGGAGGAATTTCTTGATACTAGAAAGATCTCCTATATTCAACTTAAAGGGGTTACTACCAATAATCTACAAAATGTTGACGTAGAAATACCAATTGGTATGATGACAGCAGTTATAGGCGTTAGTGGTTCTGGGAAAAGCAGTCTCATATCAAAGACTTTGTATCCTTATCTCATGAAATCATTAGGAAGAAATGTGGAGGAGTTAGGGTCGTTTCAACAAGTAATCGGTGTAGAATCATTTGAAGATATTTGCCATGTCAATCAGAAACCAATAGGTAGTAACTCAAGATCTAATCCTGGCACCTATACTGGTGTGTTTGACTTAATAAGAAAGTGCTATGCAGATACTAAACAAGCAAAAAATACTAATCTTTCAAAAGAATTTTTTAGCTTTAATTCCAAGAGGGGTCAATGTCCAGAATGTAGTGGTCTCGGAGAGGTTTCAGTTAATATGCACTATATGGAAGATGTACATTTTCCTTGTAATAAATGCTATGGTAAAAGATATTCTAAAGAGGTGCTAGAAGTTAAAAGAAAAGATTTATCTATAGGAGATATTCTTGATATTGAGATTCATGATTTAGTAGAGGTTTTTCAGGAAGAAAAGGAGATTGTTAGACAGCTGTCTATGTTAAATAAAGTTGGCTTAGGTTACCTTAAGATTGGCCAAAATGCTTCAACTTTGTCAGGTGGTGAAGCACAGAGAATAAAGTTGGCCAAAGAATTATACAAAAAGGATTGTAAAAATACTCTTTATATTTTGGATGAACCAACAACTGGTCTACATGAAGATGATATTGAAAAGGTGATAGAGGTTTTAATGGAACTGAAAGAAAAAGGTGCTACTATTATTATAATTGAACATAACCTTAAAATGATCAAGTCATGTGACTACATTATAGAAATGGGTCCAAGGGGAGGAAATCAAGGAGGGCATATTATCAAAGCTGGTTATCAAAAGAAATAATGTAGATTTAGTACTTAGACTATAATAATTGTTGTGTATAATTTGAAATAGAAACAATTGATTAAGTAATCTTAAATATGATACGATTTATCAAAAGAATTAAGGTGATGTTATATGCATATAAAAGGTGAAAATCCTTATATTAAACAAATTAATAAAGTACAAGATTATATAGAAAACCATCTAGATAAATCTCTTTCAACTAAACAACTATCTCAAATAGCTAATTTTAGTGAATATCATTTTCAAAGAATATTTAGAGTTGTGACAGGAGAAAGCTTGTATGGATTCATCAAAAGGATACGATTGGAAAGGGCAGCTTATATGCTTTTAGCAGATAAAAAGAGATCAATAATTGATATCTCCATGAGTATCGGCTTTTCTAGTCAAGCCTCTTTTGCTAAGGCTTTTAAATCTAAATATGGGATTAGCGGCAGTAACTATCGAAAAACAAATGGGATTGTAAGTCAATCTGATTTTGTTGGCCAGTCCTTTCATGAGATTGATATGAGTATTGAACCACTATATATTGAAATACGAAATGAAAAGGCAATTAAGTTAATTTATACTAGATATACAGGACCATATAAAGGAGATAGTAAACTTTTTTCTCGTTTGTTTAACAAATTATATCAATGGGCAAATCAAAGAAATCTTATTTCAGCAGATTCAAGATGGTTTGTTATATATCATGATTTTGGAAATGAAACAGACCAAAAAGATTTACGGATCAGCGTCTGTATGTCTGTTGACAGAAATGTTGCAATTAGTGGGGATATTGGTGTACTGACTCTTTCAGAAGGATTATATGGGGTTGGAAGTTTTATAGTAGACTCAAATGAATATGGCAAAGCTTGGTATTATATGTACACAGAGTGGCTTCCAAACAGTGGATATAAACCTGATGATAGGTTTTCTTTTGAACATTACCCTCCTATAGAGGAAGAAGGAGATAAGCATTTGGTAGAGATTTATATACCGATTGTTTAAGAGAAATTAAATAGTATAAGTGATATTTTTTAGAAAAATAGAGGTGAGTATGGAGATGTATGATAAAAAATTATCATTAATAGAAGTGCTCTTTGTTATTATATGTTTAATTTTGATTTTTTTATTTCATACAAATTTTATATTAACATGTATACTTTCGTTACTAGCATTAATTATTTTTAAAAATCAATTAATAAATTACAAAAGTGATATCAAAAAAGAAAAAAACTTTTTGTATGCATTTATTTTGATTTATTTAGTATATATTGGTATTCAACTTTTCAATTATGGTATAAATACAGATAATTATACACTTAATCAATTGAGATTACTATTCCAATTACCATTGACAATGACTATTTTACTAGGTTATTTATTCAAAGTAAGACTAAGTGATTTTAATTGGAGTATAACTTTTAAAAGTTTTCTTGTAGTTGTATTTATATTTATTTTGTTAGAATTGGTAACTATTATTAACTCTTTAACAGAGGTTAACACAATTAGTTATTATATAAAAAATTTTATACAAAAATTATATTATCCAAGTATAGTAGAGGAAGTACTTTTCAGAGGATTTTTTTTAAGTGGATTACTTGCATTTGAAGTAAGAGAAGATAAAGCCAACATAATTCAATTTGTTATTTTTGGTTTGACTCATATGTTAGGTTATAATGAAATCTCTGTAATTATTGTTCTATCTACTTGTATTCAAACATACATAGGATTTTTATTTGGCAAAATATATATTCAAACAAAGTCATTAACACCATGCATATTACTACATGCACTTATAGATACAATTTAGATTAGAAAAATTAACTTATTTCTTCCAATATTTTTTCTTTTGACATAGTTATTATAATTGTTTATATACTCACAGTAAAAAGCCAAGAATGGAAATTTTGAATATTTACTACATCTATGTATTCTATTGCTTTTATGAAACTGTCTTGTAAAATATCTTCTGTTTCTTCTTTTGAGCATCCTCATTGTACTAATGTTAATTACTGAAGCTTTAATAATTCACCTATTATGAATAAAGATAATGAGATTTCTTTTTAATATAAATCAATGATATAATATTATTATATGAGAATTCAGTAAATTCAAAAAAAGGGGTGTATTGATTGTTATATAGAAGATTTGGGAAAACTAATGAAATAGTATCTATTCTTGGTTTTGGATGCATGAGATTTCCACTTTTACCTGGTGGAGATTCATCTGATATAGATGAAGAAAAATCTATAAAGATGGTAAGGTATGCAATAGATAATGGATTAAATTATCTTGATACAGCTTATCCCTATCATGGTAATGGTATGAGTGATAAAGGTAAAAGTGAACCTTTTGTTGCAAAAGTAATAAAAGATGGTTATAGAGAAAAAGTAAAGATAGCTACAAAATTACCTACATGGCTTATTGAAAATAGAGAAGATATGGATAAATATTTAAATGAGCAATTAGAAAGACTTGAAATAGATTCTATAGATTTTTATTTGTTACATGCTTTAAATAAAGAAGTTTGGGAAAAATTAAAATCTCTTGGCGTAGATGAATTTTTGGATAGTGCTATAAAGAAAGGTAAGATTAAATATGCTGGATTTTCTTATCATGATAAACAAGAATATTTTAATGAAATTATAGACTATTATGATTTTTCTTTTTGTCAAATACAATTTAATTATTTGGATGAAGATTATCAAGCTGGACTTAAAGGGTTAAAATATGCATATGAAAAAGATCTTGGAATAGTTATTATGGAGCCTTTAAGAGGAGGAAAACTTACAGGTAATCTACCTATAGAAGCAATAGAACTATTTAATAATGAAGATGGTAATAAAACACCTGCTGAATGGGCATTAAGATGGGTTTGGAATCATCCCGAAGTTTCAATAATACTTAGTGGAATGAGTACAATGGAACAAGTAATAGAAAATATAAATATAGCTAAAGATGCAGAATTTAACTCACTATTAAAAACTGAATTAAATACTATTGGAAAAGTAAAAGATATTTATAAAAGTAGAATTAGAGTAAACTGTACAGCTTGTGGTTATTGTATGCCATGTCCACAAGGAGTAGATATTCCTAAGAATTTTAGTGTATATAACAATTATTATGTATTTGAAGAAGAAAGAGGATATGAAGATTTAGAAGAAAAAAGTGCTTCAAATTGTGTGGAATGTAAAATCTGTGAAACACATTGTCCTCAATCTATAGAAATAAGCAAAGAACTTAAAAATGTAAGAGAGTTGTTTGAAAGATAATATAAATAAAACTTCGATTTTTGAAAAATCGAAGTTTTATTTTATTTAAAATAAAGATTGAAAACTTATTGACAAAGATTATCAATTAGCATATAATATCATCAAGAATGATAATTGTTATCAAATAACTTTAAAAGTTCTTTTTTTAACGATCTAATATTAACAATTAAGATTAGATGGACTTAAATATTATACTTCAAGTAAAAATGTATTAAAAATATTGTTTAAAGGGGGTACATATATGGCTGAGAGTTTAGTGAGTGGAATCATGAATAAAATTTATGAGTTTAAAGATGCAAAAGGTGATATCGTGAAAAATTTATCTAGAGCTAAGGTGAATGTAGAATATACAATAAAAGATATTAAAACAGATGATGAAGAAATGAAGAATTTTCTTTTTACCTTAGGATGTTATGAAGGAGAAAAGGTAACTATAATATCTTTATTGGGAGAAAATTATGTCATATCTGTAAAAGATGCAAGATATAGCATTGATTTAGAACTTGCAAAAGCAATTATTGTATAAAGTTAATTAATATTAAATATAATTTTAAATTAAATAAATTGGGGAGGACAACTATGAAAATAGCATTAACAGGTAATCCTAATAGTGGTAAAACAACTATGTTTAACGCTATTACAGGAAGAATTGAACATGTTGGTAACTGGGCTGGAGTTACTATTGATAAAAAAGAGGGAATTATAAAGGACAATTTAAATAAAACTGGTGTAGATATTACGGCAGTAGACCTTCCAGGAGCTTATTCAATGTCTCCTTTTACATCAGAAGAAACTATAACAAGGGATTTTGTGAAAAATGAAAATCCAGATGTAATAATTAATATTGTAGACGCTACAAATTTAAGCAGGAGTTTATTTTTTACAACTCAACTAATGGAATTAGATATCCCAGTTGTAATAGCTCTTAATAAAAGTGATATAAATGAGAAAAAAGATACGAAAATTAGTATAGAAAATTTAAGTAAATATTTAGGATGCCCTGTAGTAAAAACAGTATCAACAAAATCTCAAAATAACAATTTAGATACTTTAATTTCAAAAGCTGTAGAAGTTAAAGGAACAAAACAAAAGGCTCCTTTTAAATATAAATATATTGATTTAAAGGATTCCGATGCTGTAAAAGATTCTGATAAGGCACGTTATAATTTTGTTAAAAAAGTTGTTGAAGAAGTTGAGACAAGAAAAATAGATAGTAATAAACAAACTAAGCAAGATGCAGTAGATAGGGTTTTAGCACATAAATGGATTGGATTACCGATTTTTGCACTTATTATGTGGGCGGTATTTTCAATTTCACAAGAACATTTAGGACCATTTTTAGCAGATACGTTAGTAGCATGGATTGATAACTTATATGCAGTAGTAGAAAGTGCTTTAGGTGACAATGTATCTCCTTTTCTTAGCTCATTACTATTAGATGGTATTATTGGTGGTGTAGGTGCTGTAGTTGGATTTTTACCACTTATTATGGTATTGTTTTTCTTATTGGCATTACTTGAAGATTGTGGCTATATGGCGCGTGTTGCAGTACTTATGGATCGTTTCTTTAAAAAAGTTGGTCTATCAGGTAAGTCTATTATACCTATGGTAATAGGTACAGGTTGTGCTATTCCTGGAATTATGGCAACTAGAACTATAAAAAATAAAAGACAAAGAAGAACTACGGCAATGTTAACACCATTTATGCCATGTGGTGCAAAATTACCAGTTATTGCGTTATTTGCTGGAGTATTTTTTGAAAATGCAGCGTGGGTTGGTACTTCTATGTATTTTGCAGGAATTCTAATTATCATAATTAGCGCATTAGTAGTAGTAAGAATTACTGGAGAAAAAAATTCAAGATCATTCTTTATTATGGAGTTACCACAATATAGATTTCCAAGCATCAAAAGAGCTACAGTTTCAATGTTTGCTCGTGCAAAAGCATTTATTGTAAAAGCAGGTACAATTATATTACTTTGTAATGCTGCAGTACAAATTATGCAGACTTTTAATTGGAAGCTTCAAGTTGTAGCAGAGGGTGCACAAGATACAAGTATATTAGCGAGTATTGCTTCACCATTTGCAGTATTTCTTATACCTTTAGGATTTGGTGTATGGCAATTAGCAGCAGCAGCTATTACTGGTTTTATTGCAAAGGAAAATGTAGTTGGTACTTTAGCAGTAGTTTATTCAATCACAAACTTTATAGATACTGAAGAATTTGCATTAGTATCAGGAGCTGAAGATGTTGCAAGTGTTATGGGATTAACTTCAGTTGCAGCACTATCTTATCTTGTATTTAACTTATTTACACCTCCATGCTTTGCTGCTATTGGTGCGATGAATTCAGAAATGGAAGATAATAGATGGCTTTGGGGTGGTATTGCATTCCAGTTTGGAATGGGTTACTCAGTAGCTTTCTTTACTTATCAAATAGGCACATTAATAACAACAGGTTCTTTTGGTTCTGGTTTTATTGCAGGAGCTATTGCAGTAGGACTTATGATAGGGTATCTTGTATACCTTGTTATAAAAGGAAATAAAAAAGCAGCTCTTAAATTACAGGAGGCTTAGGTGATATTATGGTAAATATAATAGTTGGTTTAATTATTTTTGTAATCATTGGACTATCAATTGGAAAGGTTGTTAAAGAGAAAAAAAGAGGAACAAAATGTATTGGATGCCCTCATGGAGGAGCTAATAGTAATAAAAACAACTGCAATTGTAGTTAAATAAAATAGTATAAATATTATTAAAACCTGAAGTTAAATACTTCAGGTTTTAATAATGAATAAAAATTATAATTTAAAATTGTAGCGGTACAATAGCAATTAAATAAGTAAAATAGAATTTACAGCAATACACTTCCGTGATAAACTAAAATTAAGATTAATAAAATGTTAATTTTTATATTAAGGGGGTATTTATTATGGGCAAAAATGCAATTGACAACAAAATTCAAAATTTAACAATTTTAGGGCTTTTAATAGCATTAGTAGCTGTATCAACAATGATGATTAAAGTTCCTGTGGTTTCAACGGAAGGTTATGTTCATTTAGGAGATAGTATGATATTTCTATCGGCAATTATTTTTGGTAAAAAGAAAGGTGCTATTGCAGGAGGAATTGGTTCAGCTATGGCTGATTTACTTTTAGGTTATACTCATTGGATAATTCCTACTCTTATAATAAAAGGGTTAATGGGATATTTTGTTGGATTAATTTCTAATGGTGAAAGTGATAATTTAATAAATGTTAGAAATAGTATTTCATTAATATTTGGAGCTATATGGATGGTTTTTGGATATTTTATTGCTGGCGGTATTATGAAAGGAAGTTTTTTAGTAGCAGCAACTAGTATTCCTGCAAACTCTATTCAAGCATTTGCAGGAGCATTAATATTTATACCAATAGGAATTGCATTAAAAAAAACCAAATATTTTAATCAATATGCTTAGTTAGAATACATTTTGTTTAAAAAAATACCATTGAAAGTTAATACCATAATAAAAGATAAGCTAAATATATTTAGCTTATCTTTTATTATGGTATTTTTACTATGCTTATAAAACTTTATATTACTTAAAATTTTTATTTGAATCTTACATGTTCTTAAGTTTATTTAATATTAAAAAAATAATGCATATATGTTATAATGGAAATGATAGCAATTGAAAATGTTTTCATTATTAATAGGATAAAATTAGTTTTATATAATATATAAATAAATTAATTAATAAAGGAGTTGTTTAAATGAAAGTATTACTTGCAGAAGTAAATATTAGTGAAGGTACAGACTTAGAAAAAGTACAACAAGTAAAAGAAGCTTTAATGGAAAATGGGGATTTAGAACTCATTGATCAAAACTCTGATAAAGATCATAATAGAAGCGTTTTTACTTATAAAGGTGATCCTAAGGCAGTTTTAGAAGGTACAAAAAGATTATCAAAAAAAGCTCTTGAGTTAATTGATATGACTAAGCACAAAGGTAGTCATCCAAGAATGGGAGCTATAGATGTAGTACCATTTATACCTGTAAAAAATGTATCAAAACAAGAAGCAGTAGAAATTGCTAAGGAATATGGAAAATACTTAGGTAGTCTTGGAGTACCTGTATATTATTATGAAGATGCAGCGACAAGAGATAATAGAAAAAGTTTAGTTAAAATTAGAAAAGGACAATATGAAGCATTTGAAGAAAAGATGAAAGATGAAAACTGGGCTCCAGATGAAGGTCCATTCGAGTTTAATCCAAAAGCAGGTGCAACTGTTACAGGTGTAAGATTTGCCCTTATAGCTTTTAATGTAAATATAGATACAGAAGATAAAGAAGTTGCAAAGAAAGTAGTTAAAGCTATACGTGGTGCTAAAGGTGGCTATAAGCATGTAAGAGCTATAGCATTAGATATACCCGAGAAAAAACAAGTTCAAATTTCAATGAATCTTACTAATTATGAAGAAACACCTATCCATAGGGTTTATGAAACTATTAAATCAGAACTTTCTAGATATAATGTAAATGTAGTTAGCACTGAATTAGTAGGTCCAGTACCTGCATATGCTTTAAAAGAATTACTTCAATTCTATATTAAATTAAATGATGATTTTGAAGTAGAACAAATCTATATGTAATTAATATCATCACCCTTTAATAATCTTGATATATTGCTTATATTTAAGAATTGTGTTAAAATTATTTAATAATTTATTTTGATTAGTTCTTTTTGGGACTAACTATAAATAAAATATTTAAAAGGGGTGATGTAATGTTAACTAATCCAGTATTAATTTCAGTAATAGTAATGGTTATTCTTAGTTTAATAAAAGTGAATATATTAATAGCACTTATTTTAGCTGCCATAACTGGAGGATTAATTTCAGGAATGGGGTTAGGAGAAACAATGAAAATCTTAATAGAAGGTATGGGAGGAAATGCAGAAACTGCTCTATCCTATATTTTATTAGGTGCCTTAGCATTTGCTATTGGAAAAACAGGTGCAGCAGAAATATTAGCTTTAAAAATTGGTTCAGTAATAAAAAACAAAAAGGTTATATTTATTTTTTTAATAGCAGGTATTGCATGTTTATCTCAAAATTTAATACCGGTTCATATAGCCTTTATACCAATATTAATTCCGCCACTTATTACAGTGATGAATAAGCTAAAAATAGATAGAAGAGCTGTAGCATGTGCATTGACTTTTGGTCTTAAAGCACCTTATATTATGATACCAGCAGGCTTTGGTCTCATATTTCATAATATAATTAGAGATTCTTTAATAGAAAATGGTATGGATGTTGTGACAGGAATGGTTTGGAAATCAATGCTTTTACCAGGTCTTGGAATGGTAGTAGGACTATTTATAGCTATTTTAATTTCATATAGAAAACCTAGAAAATATGAAGAAACTGAAGTAATGGAACCTGATACAGATTATACAATAGATACAAATTTGAATCGTGCTCATATAGGGGCAATTGTAGGAGCTATAGCTGCATTTACAATTCAAATAATTACAGAGTCATTACCAGTAGGAGCAATTATAGGACTTGTAATAATGTTAGTTTTTGGAGGATTTAAATGGAATGATATGGATGATGTTATAACAGGTGGAATAGGTCTTATGGGATTTATAGCTTTTGTTATGTTGGTTGCTTCAGGATATGCATCTGTTATAAGAGCTACAGGAGGCGTAGATTCTCTAGTTGAAGCAAGTGTAAGTATTATGGGAGGTAGCAAACTAATATCAGCATTTTTAATGTTATTAATAGGATTAGTAATAACAATGGGTATAGGTACTTCATTTGGAACTATTCCTATATTAGCAGCTATATTTGTGCCAATTGCTATAGCTATGGGATTTAGTCCTGCAGCTACTATTGCTTTAGTAGGTACTGCTGGTGCTCTTGGAGATGCAGGATCTCCTGCTTCTGATAGTACACTTGGACCAACAGCTGGATTGAATGTAGATGGACAACATGATCATATATGGGATACCTCTGTTCCAACATTTTTACATTATAATATACCATTATTAATAATGGGTACAATTGCAGCAGTTTTATTATAAAATAATTATTGGAGGAATAAAATGACAGAAATATTAATTGATGGTCAAAATTTAGATTTAGATATGTTTATTGAAGTTGTAAGAAATAATAAAAAGATTAAATTGTCAGAACAATCTATAAAAAATATAAATAATTCAAGGGCTCTAGTAGATAGATATGTTGATGAAGAAAAAGTTGTATATGGTATAACTACAGGGTTTGGGAAATTTAGTGATGTAATTATATCAAAACAAGATACAAAAAAACTACAAAAAAACTTAATTATAAGTCATTCTTGTGGTGTTGGAGAACATTTTAGTGAAGAAGTTGTAAGAGGTATAATGTTACTTAGAATTAATGCCCTTTCTAAAGGGTACTCAGGTATTCGATTATCAACTGTAAATACTTTAGTAGAAATGTTAAATAAAGGAGTTCACCCTGTGATACCTGAGCAAGGTTCACTTGGTGCAAGTGGTGACTTAGCTCCTTTGGCTCATATGGTTCTTGTAATGTTTGGAGAAGGTAAGGCCATATATGAAGGTGAAGAATTACCTGGGAAATTAGCTATGGAAAAAGCAGGTATTAAAACTATAGATTTGACTTCAAAAGAAGGGCTTGCGCTTATTAATGGAACTCAAGTTATGACTTCAGTAGGTGCTTTAACAATATATGATGCTTTAAGTTTAAGTAAATTAGCAGATATTTCTGCTGCTTTAACAAATGAAGCTTTAAATGGGATAACAGATGCATATGATGAAAAAATACACAAAGCTAGAAATCATATTGGACAAATAAATACAGGGCAAAATCTATTAGATATATTAAATGATAGTAAAATGACTACTAGACAAGGAGAAAAAAGAGTACAAGATGCATATTCTTTAAGATGTACTCCACAAGTACATGGAGCTAGTAAAGATTGTTTTAGTTATGCTAAAGAAAAGATAGAACTTGAGATGAATGCAGCAACTGACAATCCTTTAATATTTACTGAAGAAGAACAGGTAATATCTGGAGGTAATTTTCATGGGCAACCTATGGCAATAACATTTGATTTTCTTGGCATTGGTATAGCAGAACTTGCTAACATATCTGAAAGAAGGCTTGAAAGATTAGTAAATCCTGCACTTAGTGAAGGACTTCCAGCATTTCTAGTTAAAAAAGGTGGATTAAATTCTGGATTTATGATTGTACAATACTCTGCTGCTTCTTTAGTGTCAGAAAATAAAGTTTTAGCTCATCCTGCTAGTGTTGATTCCATTACATCTTCTGCGAATCAAGAAGATCATGTTTCTATGGGAACTATCTCAGCTAGACATGCCAGAGATATACTAAATAATTCAAGGAAAGTCATAGCTATGGAAATGCTAGCTGCTTGTCAAGCTATTGATTTAAGAGGCAATGCTGGATTAGGAGTTGGAAGTGAAATTGCTTATAATATAATTAGAGAAGAGATTCCTACTTTGACAGAAGATAGAATAATGCATGAAGATATAGAAAAAACAGAAAGAGTATTAAAAAGTGAAAAAATAATTTCTAAAGTAGAAGAAAAAATTGGAAGAGTATTATAAGGAGGACTAAAGATGGATATTAAATTACCAAATACTTTGCCACCAAAAAAAGACTTTATTAAAGGCATACGAAGAGCACCTGTTAGAGAATTAACATTAACTCAAAATGAGATTAAGATAGCACTTAAAAATGCTTTAAGATATATTCCTGAAGAATTACATGAAGAAATAGCACCTGAATTTTTAGAGGAGCTTCTTACTCGAGGAAGAATTTATGGTTATAGATATAGACCTGAAGATAAATTATATGGAAAGCCTATAGATGAATATAAAGGGAAATGTATAGAAGGAAAAGCGTTTCAAGTTATGATTGATAATAACTTGGATTTTGATGTAGCTTTATATCCTTATGAACTTGTAACATATGGTGAAACAGGTCAAGTTTTTCAAAATTGGATGCAATATAGATTAGTTAAAATGTATTTGGAAAATTTAACAGATACACAAACACTTGTTATTGCATCAGGACATCCTTTAGGAGTGTTTGAATCTTCTAAAACTAGTCCAAGAGTTATAATTACAAATTCTTTAATGATAGGGATGTTTGATGATCAAAAAAATTGGATAAAAGCTCAAGCAATGGGAGTAGCTAATTATGGTCAAATGACAGCAGGAGGATGGATGTATATTGGTCCTCAAGGCATCGTTCATGGTACTTATAATACTATACTCAATGCAGGAAGAATGAAATTGAATGTTGCTGATGATGGTGATTTAAGAGGATATTTATTTGTTTCTTCTGGTCTTGGAGGTATGAGTGGAGCTCAAGGGAAAGCTGCAAAAATTGCAAATGCAGTCTCTATAATAGCAGAAGTAGATAAATCAAGAATAGAAACTAGACTTGAACAAGGTTGGATAGATGAATCATATGAAGATTTAAAATCATTATTTGAAAAAGTAGAAAAATCATTACAAAATAAAGAATCTATTGCTTATGCATATCATGGTAATATAATTGATTTATTAGAGTATACAGTAGAAAATAACATAAATATTCATTTGCTTTCAGACCAAACTTCATGTCATGCTCCTTATGATGGAGGGTATTGTCCACAAGGATTAACTTTTGACGAGAGAACTGAACTTTTAGATAAGGATAAAGAAAAATTTATTGAACTAGTGGATGAATCTTTAAGACATCATTTCAGATTAATACAAGAATTAAGTAATAGAGGAACATATTTCTTTGACTATGGTAATAGCTTTATGAAAGCTATTTATGATGCGGGTGAAAAAACTATTGCTAAAAATGGTGTTGATGAATCAGAAGGGTTTATATTCCCATCTTATGTAGAAGATATTATGGGACCTATGTTATTCGATTATGGATATGGACCATTTAGATGGGTGTGCTTAAGTAGAAATCATGAAGATTTAATAAAAACTGATAAAGCTGCAATGGATATAATAGATCCTGATAGAAGAGGTCAAGATAGAGATAATTATATTTGGATAAGAGATGCAGAAAAAAATGGTTTAGTTGTAGGAACTGAAGCTAGAATATTATATCAAGATGCCATAGGAAGACGTGATATAGCATTAAGATTTAATGAAATGGTAAGAAAAGGTGAGATAGGTCCTGTAATGCTTGGTCGTGATCATCATGATACAGGAGGAACTGATTCTCCTTTTAGAGAAACAGCAAATATTAAAGATGGTAGCAATATCATGGCTGATATGGCAACACATTGTTTTGCGGGAAATGCTGCTAGAGGAATGAGTCTTATAGCTCTTCATAATGGAGGAGGAGTAGGCATAGGTAAGTCCATAAATGGTGGATTTGGTATGGTTTTAGATGGTAGTGAAAGGGTTGATGAAATATTAAGAACTTCTATTCCGTGGGATGTAATGGGAGGAGTTGCAAGAAGAAACTGGGCTAGGAATGAAAATTCTATAGAAACTTGTAAAGAATATAATGAAAAGTTCTCTGGTAGTAATCATATAACTATACCTAATTTAGCAGATGATAAATTAATAGATAAATTAGTAAAATAACAAATTAAAATATTATATAAAAATTGGAATGATATATATCATTCCAATTTTTATTATATTTACATTACTTTTTTATCTTCAGGAATAAACACATCTACTACTCCAAGTATGAGAGCACCGATAAGAGCACCTAATAATGTTACTGTGAAACCATCTACAATCATGCCAGTTATATACAATATAACAGCTGCTACAATAAAACCTACAATACCTCTACCAAAAGGTGATGCATCTATATTTGTTAATTTTAATATTATCCAATCAAGTAAACCAATGACTATAGCAGCAAGTACCAGTGACCATACTCCTCCTTGGTTTGACATACCTGGAACAAAAAAAGCTGTGATTGCTATAGCTAGAGCAGCTACTATTATTTTAATAATTAATTTTCCTATACTCATAACAATTCTCCTTTCAGATTTAGATATCACATAGTATTTGAAAGTTATGGGATATAAATATTATTATTTAGTAAAAAAAGAAAATTATTCAAAGAAATTATAAATATAGATTATTTTTTATTATAATAATTCTTTTATATTCATTTCTATATCTTTAGGTTTTGTAGTAGGTGCAAATCTGTTTACAACATTACCTTTTTTATCAATTAAAAATTTAGTGAAATTCCACTTTATTTTTTTACTGCCTAGTAGTCCACCTTGCTCTTTTTTCAAATGTTTGTAAAGTGGATGTTCATTTTCGCCATTTACATCTAGTTTCTGAAATATGGGGTAAGTAATATTATAATGCGTTGGATATTTATGTTTTATTTCTTCATTTGAAAGTGGTTCTTGATTTTTAAATTGGTTACAAGGAAATGCTAGAACTACAAATCCATTATCTTTATATTTTTGATATAATTCTTCCAATTCTCCAAACTGGGTTTTAAGACCTCATTCAGATGCAGTATTTACAATTAACATAACATGATTTTTAAATCTTTCTAATTTGATTTTTTCTTTATTGATATCATTTACTTCAATATCATATATACTCATAAAATCATTCCTTTCATTGCTTTAACTTTAGTATACCCTTATAATAAAAGTATAAAACTTATAAATGGTTTTATAAAAAATTTATGAAAGGATGATAAAAATTAATATGAAATATAATTTTGATAATACAATTGATAGAAGGAATACTTATTCCAGAAAGTGGGACCCTGAAATATTAGAAGAGATGTTTGGAAGAAATGACTTATTACCATTTTGGGTAGCTGATATGGATTTTAGAGTAGCCAAACCTATAGAAGATGCAATTGTTAATAGGGCTAATCATCCTATATATGGTTATAGTAAACGACCAGAGTCATATTATGATGCAATAGTTGAATGGATAAATAAGCGTTTTGATTATAAGATAAAAAAAGAATGGATAATGTACACACCAGGTGTTGTGCCGGCTATAAATTATATTATACAAGCATTTACAGATGAAAAAGATAGTATTATGATACAAGAACCTGTATATTATCCTTTTAGACGTTCAATTGAAAATAATAATAGAAATGTAGTTAATTCTCCTCTTGAATTTGATGGTGAAAAATATAATATTAATTTTAAAGATATAGAAGAAAAAATACAAAGTGAAAATGTGAAAATATTTATACTTTGTAGTCCTCATAACCCAATAGGGAGAGTATGGACAAAAACTGAGTTAGAGAAATTAGGTAATATATGTTTGGAAAATAATGTTTTAATAGTGTCAGATGAGATTCATAATGATTTAGTATATAAAGGATATATACATACGATGCTTGCTTCTATTAATAAAGATTTTGAAATGAATTCAATAACATGTACTGCACCAAGTAAAACGTTCAACTTAGCAGGTATGGAAGCATCTAATATTATAATACCAAATAGTAGATTTAGAGAAAAATTCCAAGAAATATTAGATCTTAATAATATAGGATTTCAAAATCCGCTAAGTATAGCTGCAGTTGAGTCGGCATATAAAGAAGGAGAAGATTGGTTGGAACAACTATTGAAATATTTGCAAGGTAATATAGAGTTTATTGAAGAATATTTAAATAAAAATCTTCCCAAGGCAAAACTTATAAAACCTCAAGCCACATATTTAGCCTGGATTGATTTAAGAAAATATGAAAGTGATGGAGAAATTTTAGAAAATAAAATAATAAATAAAGGGAAAATAGCATTAAATGGTGGTACTTGGTTTGGAAAAGATGGAGAAGGATTTATGAGATTAAATTTTGCTTGTTCAAGAAGTATGTTAGAGAAAGGATTAAAAAGATTGTCAAAAGCAATAAATGAATAGTTATAATATCCTAAAAGAAATATTCGTATTAGAAAATACGAATATTTTTTTTGATATATTATAAAACTACTATTATAAAAGATTAAATCCGAACTATAAATAATTTTTTATAAAAAATGTTGACTTTTGTCGAAAAAAGTATTACAATGGGAAACGTAGAAAACGACTAAGGGGGTTTTTAATATGTTAGAAAATATATTTAAGTTGAGTGAAAGAAATACTAATATAAAAACTGAAATGACAGCTGGGGTAGCAACTTTTATGACTATGGCATATATATTAATTGTTCAGCCTAGTTTTATGCAAGCTGCAGGGATGGATGTAGGAGCAGTTACAGTAGTAACAGCGCTACTTTCTGGAGTATTTACATTGATTATGGGACTTTTTACAAATTTACCATTTGCCATGGCGCCAGCTATGGGAAGTAATGCATTTTTTGCTTTTACACTTGTAGCAGGGGGACTTGTGACTTGGCAAGAAGGAATTGGTATGGTATTTATATCAGGGGTATTATTTTTAATTCTTACAGCATTAGGTCTTCGTGAAGTAATAGTAAAATTAATTCCTAAAAATATTAAGCTTGCAATAGGAGCTGCAGTTGGCTTCTTTATTGTGTTAATTGGTTTTAATAGTGCTCATTTTATGGATCTTTCTAGTGGATCAATTAAAATGGGGAGTTTAAGTGATAAGGGTGCACTTCTGTCATTGATAGGACTTGCTATTGTAGTTATTCTTATGGCTAATAAAATAAAAGGGGGTATATTAATTGCAATAGTTGCTACAACATTAATTGGTATACCTATGGGAATAACAAATGTACCAAATACTTTAATTACATTGCCACCATCAATAGAACCTATATTTTTAAAACTTGATATTCTAGGTGCTTTAAAGTTGAGTTTTATACCGCTTATGTTTACTTTTTTTGTGGGAGACTTTTTTTCAACTCTTGGAACCCTGTTAGGAGTATCTGCTAAAGCAGACTTATTAGATGAAGATGGTAATCTTCCAGATATAAATAAACCTTTTTTAGTAGATGCAATAGCTACAGTTACTGGAGCTTTATTTGGTTCAACAGTAGTTACGACATATATAGAATCTGCTGCTGGAGTTGAAGAAGGTGGGCGTACTGGTCTTACTAGTGTTTTTACTGCAATATGTTTTTTACTTACAATATTTTTAACACCTATTGCAGGAATGATACCATCAGAAGCTACAGCACCAGCACTTATTATTATAGGATTATTAATGTTATCTGGGATAAAAGATATAGACTTTTCAGATTTTACGGAGAGTTTTCCTGCATTTGCTACAATAATATTTACTGCATATACATCTAGTATTTCTAATGGTATAAGTGTAGGTATTATATCTTATGCTTTTGTGAAATTAGTTACTTTTAGATTTAAAGATGTCCATTGGGGAATATATATATTATGTATTCCGTTAATTTACTATTTCATAATAATGTAAATATAAATATAAATAATAAGATTAGTATGGTATAATAGGGTAATTTAAATATACTATACTAATTTTTTATAAGGAGATGAATATTATGAAGATTATGCCAAAATATAAAAAGAAATTGATAGAATCAGCTTTAGGTAAAATAGAATGTGATCTAGCTATAGAAAATGCTAATATATTAAATTTATTTACAGGTGAGATATATAAAGGGGATGTTGGAATATATGATGGATTTATTTCTCATATAAGAGTAAATGCAGATGAAGTTAAAATAAAAGCTAAGGATCATTATGATGCTAAAGGAAAATATTTAATTCCAGGATTAATAGATGCTCATATACATATAGAAAGTACAATGATGACCCCAAGGAATTTTGCAGAAGCTGTTATTCCTAATGGAACTACTACTGTGATTACAGATCCTCATGAAATAGCAAATGTCTGTGGAATAGATGGTGTAAAATATATGATAGATAATAGCAAAGATGTACCGATGAATCAATTTATACTTGCTCCATCATGTGTTCCATCTGTTCCAGGAAAAGAAAATGCAGGGGCTGAATTCCAAAAAGAAGATATAGAAGAAATATTAAATCTAGATAGAGTTATAGGTTTAGGGGAAGTAATGGACTTTTTAGGTGTAATAAACAATGATAAGAGAATGGTAGATATTTTAAATTTAGTGGAAGAAAAAGATTTATTTATACAAGGTCATGCTCCTTATTTAAGTGGAAAAGATTTATCTGCATATATGTGTGCAGGTCCAACAACTGATCATGAAAGTAGGACAGCTAAAGAAGCAGTAGATAAAATGAGAGTAGGAATGTATGTAGATGCTAGAGATAGTTCAATATCTAAAAATGTAGAAGATATAGTTAATGGTGTGGGCAAATTTAGATATTTAGATTATCTTACTTTATGCACAGATGATAGAGAAGCAGAAGATATTTTAGAAAATGGACATATGAATGATGTTGTAAAGTCTGCTATAAAAGCTGGTATGAATCCAATTGATGCAATAAGAAGTGCTAGTTTAAACATAGCAAGAGAAATAAATATTAGAAATTTAGGAGCAATAGCACCTGGATATGTAGCAGATATGCTAATAGTAGATTCTCTAGAAGACATAAAGCCAGAATCTGTATTTTTTAGAGGTGAATTAGTTGCTCAAAATGGAAAAATGAAAAAAGATATAAAACAGAAAGAATTTGAAATAGAAAATATAAATACAGTGTATGCAGATAATATAGAAGAAAATGATTTTAAAATAAAAGCTCCCATAAAAGAAGGTTATGTTAAGACAAATGTAATAAAATACAGATCTCTTAAATCGTCAACTACAGATCTTGTTGTAGAAGAGTTACCTGTAAAAGAGGGGTATTTAGATATATCTCATGATCCTGATTTGAAATATGTTATAGTTATAAATAGACATAAAGGTTTTAAAACAAAAGGTTATGGAGTTGTTAGGAATTTTGGAACTAAGGAAGGTGCCATTGCATCTACAGTTTCACATGATTCTCATAATTTAACTATTTGTTATGATAATCCTAAAAATGGTCATATAGTAGCAAAAGATTTAATCGAAATTGGCGGAGGAATTAGTTGTTCTAAAAACGAAAAATTTGTAGAACATTTAAGCTTACCTATAGCTGGTCTTCTTTCTAAAAAAACGTGTAAAGAATTGGCAGAAGAAGCAGCAAAAATGAAAAGAGTTTTAAGGGGATTTGGATTAATTGACATAAAAAATCCACTCCTTAGAATAGCAACTTTAGCACTTCCAGTGATTCCAAATGCTAAAATGAGTGATTTAGGTATAATTGATGTATTAAATCAGGAAAAAGTAGATTTATTTCTAGACATATAAATAATGAGGTGTTTAATATGGATAAAATAATTGGCTTTATTGGTTGTGGAAATATGGGAAAAGCAATGGTGGGAGGAATAGCAAATTCTAGTATATTAAATTCTAAAAATATATTAGTAATTGATAATCACAAGGAAAATTTAGACTATGTAAGAAAAAAATTTGGAGTATCTATAGCTGAAAATAAAATAGAAGTAGCAAAAAAATCTGATTTTTTATTTTTAGCTGTCAAGCCAAACGCTTATAGTGATTTAATAAGTGAAATAAAAAATGCTATTAAAGAAGGCGTAGTAATTATAAATATAGCAGCAGGAAAATCAATAGAAAATATTGAAAATGATTTTGGTAAAAAGTTAAAAGTAGTTAAAGCAATGCCCAATACACCTGCATTAGTTGGAGAAGGTATGACTGCTATATCTTTTAACGATAAAATTAGTAACGATGAAAAAGAAGATATTTTAAGAATTTTTAAAAGTTTTGGAGAAGCAGAGGTTGTTGAAGAAAAGTTAATGGATGTAGTAACTGCTACAAGTGGATCTTCTCCTGCTTATATATTCATGTTAATAGAAGCTATGGCTGATAGTGCGGTGTTAAATGGTATGAAAAGAGAAAAAGCATATAAAATTGCTTCTCAAGCTATTTTGGGTTCCGCTAAAATGGTTTTAGAAACAGGAGAACATCCAGGAGAATTAAAGGATATGGTTTGTTCACCTGGTGGAACTACGATTGAAGCAGTAGCATCTCTAGAAAAAGATGGATTTAGAAATTGTATTATTAATGCTATGAATATATGTGTACAAAAATCAAAGAAAATGACTAATTGATTATTTTAAAATATTCTTGACATTTTAAAATAACCATGATACCATAAATGAAATTAAAATTTAATAAAAATCCTCATCTTACTAGGTGAGGTAGAGGCGCAATAATTATAAGTAGCTATATGGAGATCGGAAGTCTTTGAAGTATAGTAAAAGGAATTGTTGCCGAAGTTTTAGATACCAAAATCTAATGCTGGGTCCATATTTAATAGATATGGGACTGTCATTATTGCATATTAGCTCCATGCGATAATGTTGTGCTATCTCACACTGAGCTAGAAGGGAGAGGATGTCTTAGCTTTGCTATGTTTATAAAAGCATCTAACTATCCTGTTGGGTGCTTTATTTTTATACAAAAAAATAATTTTAAAGGAGAATAAAAAATGAATAGAAAAACAATTTTGATATTAATTATGATTTTATTAATAAATATAAGTTTAATAGGATGTAATAGAGAATCAGATATAGAAAGTGAAGAATCATCAAATAATAGTGATACATTTAAAGTAGGTCTTGAAGCAGGATATCCACCATTTAATTGGACACAAATAGATAGTTCTAATGGAGCAGTTAAAATAAGTGATAACTCAGAATACGCTGGTGGATATGATGTAGAAATTGCAAAGAAAATTGCAGAAGGCTTAGGTAAAGAACTAGAAATAGTTAAACTTGAATGGGATGGATTATTGCCAGCATTAACTTCAAACAAAATAGATGCAATAATAGCAGGTATGTCACCTACAAAAGAACGTATGGAAACAATTGATTTTAGTAACAATTATTATAAATCAGATTTAGTAATGATAGTAAAAAAAGGTAGCAAATATGAAGGTGCTGCATCTATTAATGACTTTAAAGGTGCAAAAGTAACGGCTCAATTAAATACTTTTCATTATAGTGTAATAGATCAAATAGATGGTGTGATTAAAGATGTAGCTATGGATAATTTCCCAGCTATGAGGGTAGCATTACAATCTGAGATGATAGATGGATATGTCTCAGAAAGACCAGAAGGGGTAAGTGCAATAGCTGCAAATGACAATTTTGCTATGGTTGAGTTTCAAGAAGGGTTTAATACTTTAGATGACGATACAGCAATTGCTGTAGGACTAAAAAAAGAAAGTGATTTAAGAGAAGAAATAAATGAAATATTAAAAGGTATTTCAGATAAAGAGCGTCAAGATATAATGAATAAAGCTATTAAGAATCAACCTACATTACAGGAATAATGACATAAATCTAAGGAGGAAAATATGAGTTTTGAATATGTATCAAAAATGATTGTTGAAAATTGGCCCATGTTTGTTAGAGGAGCAGGAGTCACTTTAGTTATAGCTTTAACAGGTACTATAATTGGATCTGTTATTGGGTTATTAATAGGTATAATACGCACTATACCTCTTTCTGATAATAGAATAAAAAATATACTTATTAAAATTATTAATAATGTTTTATCTATATATATAGAGTTTTTTAGAGGAACTCCTATGATTGTACAAGCAATGGTCATATACTATGGCTCCGCTTTAGCATTTGATATCCACATGAATAGACTATTAGCTGCTATTTTTATAGTTTCTATTAATACAGGAGCATATATGTCTGAAATAGTTAGAGGAGGAATTGTATCTATAGATAATGGACAATTTGAAGCTGCTCAAGCTTTGGGAATGAATCATTTTAAAACAATGAAAAACATTATAATACCCCAAGTAATTAAAAACATATTACCAGCAACAGGAAATGAATTTGTTATAAATATAAAAGATACATCTGTTTTAAATGTTATAGGAGTAACAGAATTATTTTTTCAAACAAAATCTATAGCAGGAAATAATTTTAGATTTTTTGAAGCTTTTTTTATAGCAAGTATAATTTATTTTGTACTTACTTTCACTGTTACTAGAATTTTAAGAAATATTGAGAAAAGAATAGATAAACCTAAAAGATATAATAGGATGAAAAATCAAATTGAAGTAGATGCTAAAGCAGCATAAGGAAGGTGATATAGTTGAACAACATAATAGAAATTAAAAATTTAAGTAAATCTTATGAAGATAATGAAGTGTTAAAAGATATAAATTTTTCTGTTAATAAAGGAGAAGTCGTATGTATTATAGGTTCATCTGGGTCAGGAAAATCTACTTTGCTTCGTTGTATTAATTTATTAGAAAATATAAATGGAGGAAAAATACTTTATAAAGGTAAAGATATATTACAAAATGATTCCCATCATTACAGAACTAAATTAGGAATGGTTTTTCAACAATTTAATTTATTTAACAATTATAATGTATTAGAAAATTGCACTATAGGACCATTAAAGGTAATAAAAAAATCACAAGATAATGCTCGTAATATTGCTTTAAAATATTTAGAGGTGGTTGGAATGGATAGCTATATTGAGTATATGCCAAAATATTTATCAGGAGGACAAAAACAAAGAGTTGCAATAGCAAGAGCTCTTTCTATGGAACCAGATGTAATTTTATTTGATGAACCAACATCTGCATTAGATCCAGAAATGGTAGGAGAAGTTTTAAAAGTTATGAGAAAATTAGCTGATACTGGCTTAACTATGCTTATAGTTACTCATGAAATGGACTTTGCACGTGAGGTTGCTGATAAAATTGTATTTATGGACAATGGTATAATTAAAGAAGAAGGTTCTCCAAAACAGATATTTAATAGTCCAAAAGAAAAAAGAACTAGAGAATTTCTAAGAAGAATTTTACATTGACAAACAAAAAAAGAAGCACTATAATATTATTAATATATTTTAATAATTATAAATACTATGATGAAGATTATTAAGAAAGTGATGCTTTAACAGAGAATGGGAAATTGCTGAGAATCCTATAAGATAACTTTTTGAACCTACTTCTGAGTATGCAGTGATTAAGCTGTTACGTTTTTAGTCGCGTTAAGATTAGTTAAGTGAGTCTTCTATGACTAACAAGGGTGGTACCGCGAGTAAAAGTCCTCGTCTCTTCTGAGATGAGGACTTTTTTATATAAAATTATTATTTTAAAGGAAGGATGATTAGCATGTCAAGTTTATTTGAAAAGAGTAAAAGTTTAAAAAATGCTTCTTATGATTTATCATTAGCAAATACAATAGATAAAAATAATGCATTACAAAAAGTTGCAGAAAGTTTAAATGAGAATAAAGATTTAATAATAAGTGAGAACAAAAAAGATATAATTATAGCTAAAAAAAATGGCATGAAAGATTCATTAATTGATAGATTATTATTAGATGAATATAGAATTGATAATATGATAAAAGGAATTCAAGAAATTATATCCCTTAAAGATCCTATATGGAAAAGTGATGAAGTTTGGACAATGGAAAATGGACTTACTATAAGCAAAATGACGGTGCCACTTGGAGCTATAGGGATAATATATGAATCTAGACCAAATGTTACAGTGGATGCTTTTTCACTTTCTATAAAAAGTGGAAACTGCATATTGTTAAGAGGTAGTTCATCATCTATAAATTCAAATATTGCTTTAGTACATGTTATTAAACAAGGTTTAAAAAATAGTAATATATCTGAAAATATAATAGAGTTGATTGATGATACAGATATAGCGTTAGTTGATGAAATGTTGAAATTAAATGAATATCTTGACTTAATTATTCCAAGAGGCGGTAAAAAGTTAATAGATTTTGTAGTAAAGAACTCAACTGTACCTACTATTGAAACAGGAGTTGGAAATTGTCATATATATGTTGATGAATCAGCTGATCAAAACAAAGCATTAGATATAATAGAAAATGCAAAAGTACAAAGGCCAGGAGTATGTAATGCTTGTGAAACTGTACTTATTCATAAAAATATAAAAAATGAATTTTTACTTAAACTAAAAAAACGACTTGAAAATAAAGTAGAGTTAAGAGGATGTGAACATGCTTTAGAGTCTATAGATATAAAAGAAGCAAATGAAAATGATTATATAGAAGAATATCTAGATTATATTTTAGCTATAAAGGTTGTTAGTGATGTAAATCAAGCTATAAATCATATAAACAAATATGGTACCAAACATTCAGAAGCAATTATAACAGAGAGTTTAAGAAATTCAAATTTATTTGTAAAAAGAGTTGATGCAGCAGCAGTATATGTAAATGCTTCAACAAGATTTACAGATGGATCACAATTTGGTTTTGGTGCAGAAATGGGAATAAGTACACAGAAAATTCATGCTAGAGGACCTGTAGGATTAAATCAATTGGTTTCAAATAAATATACAATTGTAGGAAATGGACAGATTAGAAAGTGAGATGACTTAAATGATTTCAGATATAATCAAAAGGATTAAAAAAATAGTAATTAAAATAGGTAGTAATACCTTATCCAATGAAGATGGAACTATAAATAAAGAGTTTTTAAATAAATTAACTTTTCAAGTATCTAAACTTAGAGAAATGGACAAACAAGTAATTATAGTTTCTTCAGGTGCAATAATATCAGGAGTATGTTCAATAGGTAAATGGTCAAGAAAAGAAGATATACATTATAAACAAGCATTAAGTTCCATAGGTCAAGTTGAACTTATGAATGCTTATTTAAATGCTTTTAGTAAATATGATTTGAGAATTGGACAAGTGTTACTAACTAGAGAAGATTTTTTAGATGACTATAGAACATTAAATATAAGAAATACTTTATTTACTCTTGTAGATGAAGGTATTATACCAATTGTAAATGAAAATGATACAATATGTGTAGAAGAAATAAAAATAGGTGATAATGATACATTATCAGCACTTACAACAAATTTATTTAGTGCTGATTTATTAGTATTATTAAGTGATATTGATGGAGTTTATGATAAAAGTCCTAAGGAATATAATGATGCTGTTATGATTGAAACAGTTACAAATATAGATGAATTGTTAAATAATATAACTATTGGTAAGGAAAATTACTTTGGAACAGGTGGGATTGCAACTAAAATTGAAGCTGCTAAAAAAGTAAATAAATATGGAATACCTATGATACTTGCAAACGGAAAAAAGGAAAATATATTAATAGATTTATTAGAAGGTAAAGCAAAATCAACTTTATTTTTGCCATAAAAATAAAGACTAGGAAATTCCTAGTCTTTATATATTTAATATATGTGAGATAAACATTAAAATACCAAAAAGAGTTGCAATAGAAATAGTAAAAGGAAGTATTTTTTTAAGAACTTTTCCTTCTGATCCTAATATATTTGCCGTAGTAGTACCTAAAACTATATTCCCAGGAGCTATACTCATTCCTACTCCTCCACCTGCTGTTTGAGAACCTAGTATTGCAGGTGTATTTAATCCTATTATTTTAGATGTTAACATTTGAAAATCAGCAAATAAAATATTTGAACTCATATTACTTCCTGTAATGAAAGAACCTAAAAATCCAATGAAAGGAGCAAATATTACATAATATTCACCTAAAACATTTGAAATTCCTTCTGCTAAAACTAAAGTTTGTCCAGTGCCTGACATTACTCTAGATATAGAAATAAGAGAAATTACAGCTAAAATTGGGGGAATTGCTTTTTTTATTGATTTCTTAAAAATAACAGGAAGTTTTCCTTTATTTATAAACCCTTTTTTTCTATAATAAATATATCCTAACATACTAGCAGAAAAAAGAAACATGCCTGCATGTGTAAATGGAGTAATTGGTGAGTACTGACTTACAAACTCATTTACAATACCAAAACCAGTTTTAGTTTCTATAAAACTTGGACCATAACTAAATTTACTTAATGAATTATTTATAGGTTTTATTAAAAGCACAGAAAGAGTTATAAAACTCATTAAATAATAAGGTAAAAAAGCTTCATGCATATTCATTTTATTTTCTATTTCTTCTACTATATTTTGTTCTTTTCTCTTCATGATCTTACTATCTTCAATCATCCATTTATCTTTATATAAAGGAGATCTAGATAATAATATGAGTGAAATAAGAGATAGTGCACTAGGAATAAAAGCTGATAAGTCAGGATTAAATTGAGATATAATAACTTGTCCCCCACCTTGTACTAATGAAATAAGTAGTATAGCAATAAATCCCTTTTTAATAGCTCTAAATCCACCATAAAAATAAGCAATAGTAATATTTGCTATTGTACCTAGTATAAATAAAAGTCCACTACCATATAGTGCAATCTCTCTTATAGTAGTGATATTATCTATACCTGTTTGAAAGATAAGTGCATTCCAAGCTATTGCAAGAGTGCCAAATGTGCCTGCCCAACTATGTCCTATAAGGGGAATTACTACAGCCCATAAAGGAGATACACCAATTTGTATAAGGAGTGGTGCAGATACTAATACTGGAACACCAAAGCCAGTAACTCCTTGCAGGAAACTTGCAAATACTACTCCAATCATCATTATTCGTATAAGTTCATTAGGAGCTATTTTTTTAAATGTTTTATTTAATATTTCAAATGCTCCAGCCTCATCACTTACTTCATAAAGTAAAATAGCAGTTATGACTACTAAAATTATACTAAGAGAATTCCATAAAGCTTTCAAAATCTCTATACTTACTACTTCTATATTTGCTTTAAAAAATAAAAAACTAATTATAATAGTTAGAGTTAGAGTAAATAGAGCTGCCTTAGGAGCACCCCATTGAAATTTTATCATTAATATTAGTAATACTAATATAGGTATAATTGATAAAAACCAGTAGAAAAAATTCACAGGTATATTCATATTAATCCACCTTTCAATGTTACATTAAAATTTACATATCTTAATTTCATTGTATTTGGTTTTTAAAAAACGAGCAAGCGATTTCAGAGATAAAAACTAATACCTTTTTTATCTGTATTAGATAAAAAAGGTATGTTTTAATTATAAATCATAAGGTAATTATATAGTAAATTATTTTTAAACTATCTTATCAGGATAATGTTTTACAATATTATTATACTATTTTGATAATGACGATGTTGTTTTATATTGATATTATGAAATTAGCAAGGAAAACGATTCTTGCTTCTTAATTAAGGAGGAAAAATGGATTTTAACGTTAAAAAGCTTTTATCATTAGAAGCATATAAAAGAGCAAAACTGATATCAGGTAAAGAAGGAATCAATAACATTATAACTGGCATTACTATCATGGAAGATGTAACAATTCATGAATGGCTAAAAGGAGGAGAAGCATTAGTTACTAGTCTTTTACCTATAAAAGACTATAAAGATAAAGAAATTTTTGATTTTTTTGATACATTATTAAATAAAGATTTAAGTGCAGTAATTATAAAAATTAAAAAAGCTGTAACTGAAGTTCCACAAGGCTTAATAGAATGGGGTGATAAAAGAAATATACCAATAATTGAAGTGCCTAGGAATGTTTTTTATACTGATCTTATGTATCCTGTTATGGCAGAGGTTATGGAATCAAAAGTTAATAAACTTAATTATTTTAAAAAAGTACATTATAAATTTACTGACATGGCAATAAAAAATTGTTCCATAGAAGATGTCATAAAAGAATTATCTATAATTACAAATAATCCTATAGAACTGTACGATAAAAATAATAATTTGATATTAACTACATTTGAGAAAAATTTAAAAAGGGATAAACAACAATTTAAAAAGTTGAAATATTCCGAGAAATATTACTATATAGAAAGAGAAACATATGAAAATGAAAATTTTTCTCAATTGATCATAGAAATAAATTCAATTAATAATACTAAAGCTTATCTAGGTGTATTAGAAATTAATGAAAAAATAAATGAAATGGATATGATTGCTATAGAAAATGCAGCTACCAATATTGCTCTTGCAATGACTAAAGATATAGCAATACAAGAAGTAGAAGAACGTTTTATGAGTGATATTATTCATGATTTAATTTTTAGAACACCAGGATTTAATAAAGATTTATTAAAAAGAGCTAATATAGCAGGAATAGATCTTTTTTCTAAATATTATGTTATAGTTTTGAATTTTGATTGTGACTTGAAAAATATTAAGGAAAGATTTAAAAAAGAGATTTCAAAATTAGTTAAAAAACATAATGGTGTTTATGCTATAAGAAATAAAGATGTAATAATATTGTTTGATATTTCTAATGAAAATTTCAAAAAATCTATAGGAAATTTAAAAGAAGATATAAAAATTTTAAGAAATGATTTAGAAAAAGAAGATTGTAAAAACTGCTTTATTGTTGGAGTTGGTAATGAAGTAGAAGGTTATAAGAATTTAAAAGATAGTTATAATGACGCAATAAATGCCATAAAAATTGGAAAAGATTTAAAAAATAAAAACGAAATATTTATATATGATGAGCTTGGGATATTTAAATTGTTAAAAAACATGTCTTCTATGGAAAATATAAATCAATATATTCCAAATAGCATATTAAAAATTATAAAAATTGATGAGGAAAAAAATAAGGAGCTTTTAAATACTTTAGAAGCTTATATAGAATCCAATATGAAAGTAACTCAAGCTGCTAATAAATTATTTGTTCATCCTAAAACTGTTTCATATAGACTTGAACAAATAAAAGAATTAACTGACATTGATTTTGATGATTCAAATAAAGTTTTAGAATTACATTTAGCATTGAAGATGATTAAATTTAGAGACAAATTCAATTAGAAAGAAGGTATAATATGTCAAACACTAAAAAAGAGTCTGAAAAAATAAATAAGGTTGAAAACAAAAGTAAATTCAAAGCTTTTCTTGAAAGAAAAAATATAGAAATAAGTTTTCAAAGATATTTAATAGATGCTTTATCTTTCATGGCGTTAGGGTTATTTGCTACTCTAATAACTGGTGTAATATTTAGAACAGTTGGAGAAAGACTTGGTATAGATTATTTTGTTGATGTAATTGGCCCTAAAGCTATAGCAGTTTCTGGTCCAGGAATTGCAGTGGCTGTTGCATTAGGCTTAAAGTCTCCGCCTTTAGTATTATTCGCATCAACTATTAATGGTTTTATTGGTTATGAATTAGGTGGTCCTGTAGGTGCCTTTTTAGCAGCAGTAGTGGGTGCTGAATTTGGAAAAGCTGTATCAAAAGAAACGCCAATTGATGTAGTTGTAACACCTATGGTAACTGCTATTGCAGGTTCGCTTGTAGGAAGTTTAGTAGGACCTGGTATAAATGAATTCATGTTAGCTTTAGGAGCATTTGTAAATAGGGCAACTTTACTTCAACCAATTCCTATGGGGATAATAGTTGCTGCAATAATGGGAATTACTTTGACTTTACCTATTAGTAGTACAGCAATAGCAATAATGATTGCAATTGCAGGACCAGCATCAGGAGCTGCAGTTGTAGGGGGTTGTGCTCAATCAGTAGGTTTTGGAATACAAAGTATAAGAGAAAATGGTTGGTCAGGATTTATTACTCAAGCTCTTGGCTCACCTATGATTCAAATAGGTAATATTGTAAAAAAACCAATATTATTAGTTCCACCTACAATAACTGGTATGATACTTGGACCTTTAGTAACAACCATATTCCCGATGGAAAGTATCTCAGCAGCAGCAGGAACTGGCACATCTGGTTTAGTTGCTCCACTTGGTGCACTTGCAGCTATGAGTAGTGCTGGAACATATAGTACAGCTGAAATATGGATTAAAATAATTGTATTTTGTTTTATAGCTCCAGGTGTAATATGTTGGGCTATATCAGAAGTATTTAGAAAGTTAGGTTGGATAAAACAAGGTGATTTAAAATTAGACCTTGAGAAAATGTAATTTAAAAGGAGTGTATATTAAATGATATATGGTTTAATTAAAAAAAATACTTATCAAGATTCAGTTAATCTTATGGTATTAAGTAGTAAGTTATCAGAATCAGATGGTATAAATAACGTATCTATAATGATGGGTACTCCTGCTAATAAGGAAATATTAGAAAATACAGGAATGTATTCAGAAGAATTTGAAGAAGCTGGTGCAAATGATATTTGTATAGCAGTAGATACAGAAAACAAGGAAAAGGTAGAAGAAGTAAGAGAGAAATTAGATGAATCTATTAAAAATTTATCTTCTAAATCAAAAGATTCTAAACTAGAAAAAAGTAAAACTTTAGATGGGGCATTAACTAGTTTACCTGATGCTAATTTAGCCTTAATATCCATACCAGGTGAATATGTATATGAAGAGGCTGATAGACTTTTAGATAAAGGAATAAACACTTTTATATTTAGTGACAATGTTTCTATAGAAGATGAAAAAAAACTAAAAGAAAAAGCACATAAAAAAGATTTATTAGTAATGGGACCTGATTGTGGTACTGGAATAATATCTAATATACCATTAGCTTTTGCTAATATTATTCCTGAAGGCAATATTGGAATAGTAGGTGCATCTGGTACAGGTATACAAGAAGTTACATCTATAATTGGTAGAAATGGAGGGGGAATTACTCATGCTATAGGTCTTGGTGGTAGAGATTTATCAAGTGATATAGGAGCCATATCAGCACTTGATGCGTTAGAAATGTTAGATAAGGATAAGGATACTGATGTATTAGTATTTATTTCAAAGCCACCTGCAGAAAAAGTAAAAAACAAAGTAATAGATAAATTCAAAAAATTAAATAAAAAGGTAGTAGCAATATTCTTAGGTGAAAGACCAAAAGAAGATGAAGAAAAAATAAAATATGCTTGGACTTTAGAAGAAGCTGCATATAAAGCATTAATACTATCAAAAAGACAAAAAGATTATAGTTCTAATTTATCTGATATTAAAGATAAATTAGATAAAATAAAAGAAAATTCATCACAAAGAAAAGTATTAGGTCTTTTTGGAGGAGGAACTTTAGCAGGTGAAGCTGCAATGTTATTAAAAGAACACTTCAATGTAGATGCTAAATCAAAAGAAGAAGGATACATGCTAAAATATGAAGACAACAAAATAATTGACTTAGGGGATGATAAATATACTCAAGGTAGACCACATCCTATGATTGATCCTTCTACTAGAAAAAAAGCAATAAAAGAATTAAAAGATAATGATGATGTTGCTATAGTACTTTTTGATGATGTATTAGGATATGGTTCAAATGAAGATATGGCTAGTGCATTGGCACCAGAAATAAAAGAAGTTATAGAATATAAAAAGTCAAATAATAAAGATATAGTATTTATAGCATCTATTTGTGGAACAGAAGATGATATTCAATCTTATAGTGAACAGGTAGAAAAGCTTAAAGAAGCTGGTGTATTAGTATTAGATACAAATGCAGAAGCAGTATATACTTCTATTTCATCACTTAATTATTTAAATTCAAATATAGAAATAAAAGAAAATAATGATGAAAAGAAAACAATACTAAATAGTGATTTAAAAGTTATAAATATGGGTCTTGAAAGCTTTGCAGAAACTATTAAGAAACATGGAGGACAAGTTGTACAATATGAATGGTCACCAAGAGCTGGTGGAGATAAGAAAATGCAAGGTTTATTAGATAAATTAAATTCTTTATAGGAGGAGAGTAAAAATGAAATATAAAAATTTAGATGAAGCAAACAAGGCAGTAACAGATAAAATAGTATCAGCACAACCATATTTAATGGATGTAGTACCTGCAAAGGAAGTTATTGATGAATTAAATGGAAAGGTTCTTTTACATGCAGGTCCACCTATGAAATGGGAGCATATGACTAATCCTATGAAAGGTTCATGTTATGGAGCTGCAATATTTGAAGGTTGGGCAAAAAATGAAGAAGAAGCAGACAAGCTACTTTCAAGTGGAGAAGTTGAATTTATTCCATGTCATCATGTAGATGCAGTAGGACCTATGGGTGGAATTACTTCTGGAAATATGCCTGTATTAGTTGTAGAAAATAAAGATGGTGGAAATAGAGCATATTGTACACTAAATGAAGGAATAGGAAAAGTACTTCGTTTTGGTGCTTATAATGATGAAGTAGTAAATAGACTTCATTGGATGAAAGATGTATTAGGACCTGCATTATCTAAAGCAGTTAAACAAATAGATGGAGGTATGAATTTAAGTGTTATAGTTTCTAAAGCTATAACAATGGGTGATGAATTTCATCAAAGAAATATAGCAGCATCTGCATTATTTATGAAAGATGTAATGCCATATATATTAAAAGTAGGATTAAATGAAAAAGATCTAGAAGATGTTACAAAATTCTTAGCTGATACAGATCAATTCTTTTTAAATATTATGATGGCATATTCAAAATCTGTAATGGATTCAGCAAGACAAATAGAAGAAGGAACTATTGTAACAGCATTAACTAGAAATGGACATGAATTTGGAATAAGGGTTTCAGGTTTAGGAGACAGATGGTTTACAGCACCTGTTAATACTCCAAAAGGATTATTCTTTAGTGGATATTCTCAAGATGATGCTAATGCTGATATAGGAGATAGTGCTATAACTGAAACATTTGGAGTAGGTGGTATGGCAATGGTTGCAGCTCCTGGTGTAACTAAATTTATTGGTTTAGATGGATTTGAAGAAGCACAAAAAATTAGTGATGAAGAAAGTGAAATTTGTGTAGGACATAATCCTAATATGTCTATACCAAACTGGGACTTTAAGGGAATTTGCCTTGGAATTGATATAAGAAAAGTGGTTGAAACAGGAATTACTCCTTATATCAATACAGGTATTGCTCATAAAGAAGCAGGAATAGGTCAAATTGGTGCAGGAGTAGTTCATCCACCAATGGAATGTTTTAAAAAAGCATTAGAAGCATTAGTTGAAAAATATTCTAAATAGCATAAAAGAAAAAAGTTGGGAAATTTACTTTCCAACTTTTTTCATATTTTCAATATTAAAGTTGCAATTCTAAAATAAACTATAAGAGAAAAGGTATCTACAATTGTGGTAACAAGAGGACTAGCCATAATAGCAGGATCTAATTTAGCTTTTTTAGCTATAAGAGGAAGTATTCCACCCACTATTTTTGCTAACATAACTGTAAGCATCAAAGTCATTGTAACTATAAGTGAAATTTTTATTGAATATCCTTGAATAAAATATATCCTTAAAAAATTCAATATCGCAAGTATTATACCAACTATAGAACTCACACCCAATTCTTTTAAGATAACTTTAAATATATCTTTAAATTGTATTTCTTCTAAAGTAATACTTCTTATAATTAATGTAGAAGCTTGTGAACCAGCATTTCCACCAGTGTCCATTAACATTGGTATGAAAAATGTAAGTGCCACTACAGATTCAAGAGCTTCTTCATACCTACTTAAAATAAGCCCTGTAAATGTAGCAGATATCATAAGAACTAGAAGCCAAATAATTCTTCTTTTAGCTAAAATAAATATGTTTTCATCTAAGTAATTAGTATGTGAAGGTTCTATTGCTGCCATTCTATGGATATCTTCAGTATTTTCAAGTTCTACAACATCCATTATATCATCTATAGTAATTATCCCTACTAATCTTTTTTCGTTATCTACTACTGGAATAGATAATAAATCATATTTTTTAAAAATAGATGCTACATATTCTTGATCATCATGAGTATTAACATAAATAACATTTTTGCTCATTATATTTTCTATTTTTTCATTACTATCTTCCAATACTAAATCTTTAAGTTCTATAATACCCTCTAATACTCTAGTATTTGTAATCACATATGAGGTGTATATTGTTTCTTTATTATACCCTAATTTTTTTATTCTTTCTAAAGACATGGCAGCAGTTAATTCTTTTTTTAAATCAATAAATTCTATAGTCATTAAAGACCCAGCTGAATCTTTAGGATATTTTAAAAATTGATTAATTAATTTTCTTTCTTTTTCATCTGAAGTTTTTAATATTTTTTTCACTAAATTTGCTGGCATTTCTTCTACTAAATCAACTTTATCATCTAAAAATAATTCATCAGTTAACTTTTTTAATTCTTTTTCATTAACTAATAAAAGAAACTTTTTTTGGTTTGCTCTAGAAATATAAGAAAATACTCTTGCAGCAGTTATTTTATTTAAAAGTCTAAATATCAGTAAAGAATAAGTATTATCTAATTCTTCTATAAGTTCAGCTACATCAGGTATATTCATATTATTAATATTGTTTTTTATTTGCTTAAAATCCTTATTTTCAATTAAAGTTTGTAATAATTTTTTATTCATATGTATTCTCCTTAAGATTAGATTGTACTATTAATACTAAGTATTTACAAGGTTATAAAATTAATATTAAAATATAGTAATCAATACGTTTTAAAATTAATGTAATTGGGTAGTATAATTAGTAAGTTTAAAATGACAAAGGAGGAGTTTTAAATTGAAAATTAAAGCGTTATTAATATCATTAGTGTTGGCAGTTGCACTTTTATCTGGTTGTGGAGATGATAATAATGATACAACAGATGATGTGCAAGATGAACAAACACCTGTAGAAGATGAAGGTGAAACAGATAAAGATACAGATGCTACAACTACTCCATCTATAGTAAATGAAGAATCTGCTTTTAAAGAAGCTATTAGTGCTGATGGTACTTGGATAATAGCGACATTAAATGATTTAACTTTTGAAGAAGATTTAGTAGTAGAAGGAGAATTTTATGATAAGGGAGATTCTGAAAATGAATTATATCGTAAATTAGCTCCTTATACACAAGATGAAGATCGTAATATTATTGATAGATTTACAATAACAGCTCCAAAGTTAACAATCAAAAGTCCAAATACCAAGTTTCAAGGTGGAACTTTTGTAGGTGATGTATATGTTGAATCTAATGGATTTACATTATCAGATGCAAAGATAGATGGAAATTTATACTTTTCCAATGAAGAATATAAAAATTCTTTTACATTAGAAACAGAAAGTAAAGTTACAGGAGAAATAAAAGCACAAGAATAAAATAAGGCAATTGGACTTTTATATTCCAATTGCCTTTTCTATATATTAGTAAATGATTGTTTGTAATTTGAATATAATATATTATATTTTAAAGATTAAAGGAATGTGATTTTATGATTAGAATGTTTAAAAATAGTTTTAAAGATTTTAAAAAAGTTTATAAGAAATATATTATATTTGAAATTATACATACTATAATAACTTCTTTTTTATTTGTACCTATTATTTCATATATAGTTGGAAGGTTATTAATTAAAATAGGTTCTAGATCATTAATTAATAGTGATGTATTTAAAACAGTTCTTTCATATGAAGGCATAATTGGATTAATATTTATTTCTATATTATTTATTATCTTTATATTTATTGAATATGGAGTCTTGATTACAATATCACAAAAACAATATTTTGGTAAAGATATATCTATATTGAATTCATTTATAACTACTCTTATTAAAATACCTAGGATGTTAAGCTTAGGTATTTTGCCTCTTGTTCTTTTATTACTTTTATTAACACCATTTATAGAACTACCTATTTCAAATGTTTTAGCTAAAGATTTAAATTTGCCATTGTATGTAAGAAGAAGTATTATAAATTCTAATCTTGATTTAGCTATATATATATTAATTTTAATTTCCGTATTATATATTTTTTTAAGACTAATTTTTACTTTCCATACTATTATTATTGAAAATAAAACAATATTAAAATCAATAAAGTATAGTTGGAAATTAACTGATGATAGAGAAATAAAGATATTTTTAAAATTAATTTTATACAATGGGTTAGTTTTATCTACTGGTTTTTTAGTTGTATCTTTTATTACATTTATAGCTAATAAACTTGGAACAATAATAGATAGTAATTATATAGATGAATTATTTATAACTTTTTCAAGTTATGTAACCTATATATTTTTATCTATGTTGGTACCTACAAATGTAATATTTTTAACTAGATTATATTATTCACGTATACAAAGTTTTACATCAAATGTTAGTGATACTTTAAATGCATATAGAAACGAGAAATTTAAAAATATAGAAAAAAGATTTTATAAGGTTATATATAATAAAAGATATATGTTAACTTTTATATTATTTATATCTATTGCTTTTACATTTAATATAAATTACTTTTTTAATAAAGAAACTATATACTTAGGTAGAGATATTATGATAGCTGCCCATAGGAGCAATACTGTAACTACCCCTGAGAATTCACTTAGTGCAATAAGAACAGCTTTAACTAAAGAGATTAATTATATAGAAGTTGATGTACAACTTACAAAAGATAAAGAAGTAGTATTATATCATGATATAAGTCTTAGAAGACTTGCAGGCCTTAGTGAAAGTGTATCCCAACTTAATTATAATGACTTATCTAAAGTTGATATAGGTTCTTCATATTCTAATGAATATGAAGGAGAAAAAATTCCTACATTAGATGAATCATTAAAAGAAGTAAAAGGTAAAATGAATATAATAGTTGAATTAAAATCATATGGTCCTAAAAAAGATCTGGTAAAAAAAACTATAGATATAATAGAAAAAAATAATATGGTAGATAGTGTATATATACAATCTTTTGACAATAGACTTCTTAAAATGGTAAGAGATTTAAATCCAAATATAAAGATAGGTCAAATAATGTATATTGCAGCAGGTGATTTATCTTATTTAGATGTAGATTTTTATACAATTGATCAAAACATGCTTTCAAATAAAATTGTAAGACACGCCAGAGATAATAATAGAAAAATATGGGTATATACTGTTAATAGTGAAACAGATATTAAAGAAGTTTTAAAGTATGATATTGATGGTATAATAACTGATTATCCTTTTAAGGTGAAAGAAATTATTGAGTTTAGTTTTTAAATATGTACAGAAATTAATTATATGCTATAATTAAACAATACAAATAAATGAAAGGAGTCCTGCTATGAATAAAATTGCTTTAGTAACAGATTCCACTTGTGATTTACCAAAAAATATAATAGATAAGTATAGTATAAAGATAATGCCATTAAAAGTAATTTATTCTGATGGTGAATATAAAGATAAAATTGATATAACACCAGAAGATATATATGAAAGATTTGATGAAGAAATTCCTAAAACTTCACTACCTTCATTAGGAGATTGTATTGAATTATTTGAAGAATTGAAAAATGAAAATTATACTCATATTATAGTTACAACTATTTCAGGTGGACTAAGTGGAACAATAAATATGATGAAAAATGCTAAGGATATAGTAGAAGGGTTAGAAATAGAAATAATTGATTCTAAATCTTTAAGTATGGGACTAGGTTATCCTGTATTAGAAGGAGCAAAAGAATTAGAGATAACTAATGATTATTATAAAACTATTCAAAAGATAAGAGATGTAATAGCTAAAACTGATACATTTTATGTAGTAGAAACATTAGAATATCTAAAAAAAGGTGGAAGAATTGGCAGAGTTGAAGGGACTATAGGAGAGTTATTAAAAATAAAGCCAATTATCTCAATAAACAAAGAGGGAAGTTACTATACTTATAAGAAAGTAAGAGGAAGAAACAGATCTATAAGATCGTTATATAATATTATAAAAGAAAAATCACAAAATAATAAAATTAATGTAGCTGTAGCTCATGGTAATGCTTATGATGAGGGAATGAAACTTCTTGATAATATTAAACAACTTAAAAATGTAGTTTCCACGACTTTCACTCAAATAAGTCCTGTTTTAGTAGTACATACGGGACCAGGATTAATTGGCATAATAATATCTGAAAGGTTATAGAAGTTATGACTAATATTATAAATTTTTTTGCTTTTATTGGATTATTAATAATAGTACTATTTATTGTAACGTTGATTACTTTTTATTTTTTTAGAAAAAGAAAATTAGATAAAATAAAAATAATTGAGTATATTCATGAAGAAGAAAAAGCTTTTTCAACTTACAATATTAATGAAGCTATATTTAAAGGTAAAAAAATAAAATATACTATTAGCTTATTACAAGAATTAGAAAAAGAAAATCTAATTATTAATATAACAACAAATAATATAAAAGAAAATAGTATTTGGAAATATAAAAAATGTAGATAGAATTTAGATTATAAAAGGAAGAATAATTTTAAGAAATATGTAGCTTTGAATGAAGAAGAAAGAGTAAAACAAACTGGATATGATTATAATGTTTTAAGAGCTTAAGAATTAATAAAATTGATGAATAATTAAAATAAACAGCTAGTAATATTACTAGCTGTTTATTTTATCAAATATTTTTCTGAAATAATCTAGAGGTTGTGTACCTATTACAACCTTCTCGTCATTTATTATAAAAGTAGGAATAGTATCAATATTTTTTTTAGCTGTTTCTTTTTTATACTCTTTAAGTTTTTCTTCATATTTTATACTATCTATTGCATTGTATACATCTTGTTTTTTTAATCCTACATCTTCTCCAAGTATTGCTAAAACTTCTTTATCATAAATATTTTCACCTTCTCTAAAATTACTTTCATATACCCTTTTATGAAAATTTTTAAATTTGTTAGAAATCTTAGCCCATTCAGAAACTTTAAATGCATTATGTGAGTTAGAAGTAAATTCTAAATCATAAATTTCTATATCTACTGTATTTGCCTTTCTTTCTATTTCTGTTTTCATTTCTGCTAATTTTTCTTGACTAAATTTATTCTTAAGAGATTCTCCCTCTTTGGGAGTATCAGGATTTAATTCATAAGGTATCCATATATCATTGATTGGATATTCTTCTTTTAATTTTTCGACTATACCTAAGCCTATATAACAAAATGGTCAAACATAATCATAATAAATCTTCAATTCTATATTCACGATATCCTCTCCTTTTATTCTTTAATAATATTTTACCCCTGTGAATATGTATATAATCAAATTAAAACTTAATTATATAAGGTATATAAATAAAGATAAAGAGTAATTTATCTACTCTTTATCTTTTGAAAAATTATATACTTCTAATGGTGCATTTATTTCCCAAATTTTAGATTTTGAATATTTATGGATTAATTTATTATTCAATTGATGAGTTATATCTATTTTATCCCCAAAATGCATAGGAATAAGTAGCTGAGGGCCTATAGTATCTATAAAGTATTCAGCACTTAAGTAATAATATTCTTCTAATCGAGGATCTACTGGAACAAATGATATATCGATAACTTTATCTCTTAATAAATCAATTTCTTTTTTATAATCTTCCTCTTCTTTAATTCTAGCTTTCCTTTCATCATTTTTCCAATGCCACCAATTTAAATCACCTGAATGATATATATTTAAACCATCTGTTTCAACAAAATAAGATAATCCTTTATCTGTTGTACCATATGTTTCTATTAATATATTATCAAATTCTAACAAATTATATTGGGATATATAATATAAATTTTCTATTTTTTTATCAATAGATATATCATCACTAATTATAAACTTTATATTTGAGTTTAATTCTTTCAATGAAAATATATCAGGATCAAAATGATCATCATGGGAGTGAGTTACAAAAACATATATTTTTTTTGTGGAATATGAGAGTTTATTATTTAGAGTATTTATATCTAAATTATTATTTTTAATATAATCAAATATCAAAATATGATTTTTAGTTTCTACCATAAAGCTACTATGGAATATGTATGTAATATTTGCTTCTTTTAGTATCATAAGTAACATTCCTTTCTTTTTATTTTATTATTATATACCCAAAAATTTCATTTATATAAACAAATTTAATTAATTACTATGATTATATAACAGATATATGTTAATATTAAATAAATAAAGGATTGAAAGGAAGATTATATGAAAGATTATAAATGTACTGTATGTTCGTATATATATAGACCAGAAAGAGGGGATAGGATTAACGATATACCAAAAGGTACAAGTTTTGATGAGTTACCTGAAAACTGGAAGTGCCCTAGATGTAATCAACCTAAAATGGCATTTGTAGAAAAAGAGTAAAATAAAAGGAGAATAGTATGATAAAATTAGGAGAGATACAAGAGTTAATAGTAGATAGATTTGCAGCACAAGGAGTGTATTTAAAATCATCAAATGATGATGAAGATGTTGTTTTACTACCTATAAAGGAAGTAAGAGATGATATAGAAATTGGAGATAAAATAGAAGTATTTGTTTATAGAGATTCAAAAGATAGATTAATATCTACAGTAAAAAATCCAAAAATAACTTTAGGAGACATAGGATTACTTGAAATAGTGGATAACACAAGGATTGGATCTTTTTTAGATTGGGGATTAGAAAAAGATTTATTTTTGCCATTTACAGAACAGAGGGGTAAAATTAAAAAAGGAGAAAAATATTTAGTAGGTGCTTATATTGATAAGTCAAATAGATTATGTGCTACTATGAATGTATATGATATGCTAAGAATAAATGCTCCTTATGAAGAAAATGATAATGTTTCCGGAATGGTATATAATTTTAATCCAAATGTAGGATTGTTTATTGCTATAGATAATAAATATCATGGACTTATACCTAAACAAAAGCTATTTAAAAGATTTGAAATAGGTGAAGTTATAAATGCTAGAGTTGTTAAAGTAAGAGAAGATGGTAAGTTAGAATTATCTTTAAGAGAAAAGGCTTATAAACAAATAGATATAGATGCAGAGAAAGTAATGAATAAATTAAATTTAAATGAAGGTTTTATAAATTTAAATGATAAAAGTTCTCCAGAAAAAATAAAAAAAGAATTAGAAATTAGCAAGGCAGCATTTAAAAGAGCAGTAGGAAAATTGCTCAAGAAAGGGAAAATTGAATTTGCTGAAAATGGGATTATGTTAAAAAAATAGATGAAACTAGATAAAATAGCTGTAAAAAAATTCATAAAGAGCCTATTTTTATCCATAGTATAAATGGTTTCAAATAATAATTTAACTGGATTATTCCATGCTAATAGGCATATGAAAATTTTAAATTATATTCTTAATTGAAGAATATATAATAGATTATTATTAGTATTAAATAAGATTAAAATACATTAGTTTATTTTTCTTGTTATATAAAGCTTTATAGTATATAATAATATTATTGTGGAAAACTGCTATAAAAAGGCTTCAGATGAAGAGTCTTCATTTGTAGTCTTTTATTTTGTTAAAAATGTTATTAAAATATATATTTTGCAAATACTATAGTAATAATCGAATTAATCATAAAATAAATAGAATATGAAAGGAAAGTTAAATGAAAACAATTAGATTTAATGAGTTACAAATTAGTAAAGAAATAGAACGTGCAATAAGTGATATGGGGTTTGAAGAAGCTACGCCAATTCAGACAAAAGCTATACCAAAAATTAAAACAGGAGTAGATGTAATAGGTCAAGCACAAACAGGAACAGGAAAAACTGTTGCATTTGGAATTCCTGTATTGGAAAAAATTGACTTGAAAGATAAATCGGTTCAAACGCTTATATTATGTCCTACAAGAGAACTAGCAATACAAGTTTCTGAGGAAATAAAAAGGCTAGCAAAATATATGCCAGGTATAAAAACACTTCCTATATATGGTGGTCAACCTATACAAAGACAAATTGGTGCGCTTAAAAAAGGTGTTCAAATTGTAATAGGAACTCCAGGTAGAGTTATGGACCATATGAGAAGAGGAACATTAAAATTACAAAATTTAAAAGTTATGGTATTAGACGAAGCAGATGAAATGCTAAATATGGGATTTAGAGAAGACATTGAAACAATATTAGATGAGACTCCAGAAAATAGACAGACATTATTATTTTCAGCTACGATTCCTAAGGCAATACTTAATATAACAAAAAAATACCAAAAAAATGCTAAGACTATAAAAGTTGTTCATAAAGAACTTACAGTTCCGAGTATAGAACAATATTATATTGAACTTAAGAGAAAAAATAAATTAGAAATATTAACTAGATTAATTGATATATATAATCCAAAGCTTAGTTTAGTATTTTGTAATACCAAAAGAATGGTAGATGATTTAGTAGTAGAATTACAAGGTAGAGGATATTTTGCTGATGGATTACATGGAGATTTAAAACAAAATCAAAGAGATAGGGTTATGAATAGTTTTCGTAATGGAAATGTTGATATATTAGTAGCTACAGATGTGGCAGCTAGAGGACTAGATGTTGATGATGTTGAGATGGTATTTAATTATGATGTACCTCAAGATGAAGAGTATTATGTTCATAGAATAGGTAGAACAGGAAGAGCAGGAAGAACAGGAATGGCTATCTCATTTGCTGTAGGAAAAGAAATATATAAATTAAAACATATACAAAAATATACAAAAACAAATATTAAGAGACTTCAAGCACCTTCAGTAAATGAAGTTGAAGAAGCAAAGGCTGATAAAATATTAAATGAGATAAAAGATATAATTGAAAATGAAAAGCTAACTAAAGAAATAAATTATATTGATAAATTATTAGATGATGAATATACATCAATTGATATTGCTGCAGCATTACTTAATATGTCAATGGGTAGAATTGAAGAAAAAGAAGATTCTTCTGATTTAGACTTTGGAAATACTGGTGCTGAGCCTGGCATGGTAAGGTTATTTATAAACATTGGTAAAAAACATAAAATTAGAGTAAAAGATATATTAGGAGCAATAGCTGGAGAAACTGGATTACCAGGAGAAGTAGTTGGTAAAATTGATATTTATGATAAATTTACTTTTGTAGAAGTACCTAAAGAAAATGGTAAAAAAGTTTTAGATATAATGAAAAATAACAAGATTAAAGGTAAAAAAATAAATATAGAACCAGCAAATAGTAAGTAAATAAAAACTTTTATTCCTCTAGAGGAATAAAAGTTTTATTTATATTATGAAATTTTAAAGTCTGCCATTAATACACCCTTTATATTTCCAGATTGGTCCTTTACAGGAGTAGTCATTGCTATACAATAATTAAAACTATCAGTTGAAATATAAGGTTTAGACAAATAAGTTTCTCCTTTAACAGCTTTTTTAAAATAATCTCTATGGGCAAAATTGTCATATAAATCTTCATGATTTCCTAAGTCTAAATCTTTTCTATAACTTATAGATGTAGTATTACCTTCTAAGTCTAACAATGTTAAAATTTCGAAGCTATCATTTTTATCTATTACTTGTTGCATATAATCTTCTGAAGTAATCCTATCAAAACTTCTAATAGAATCTTTTTCAGTCATAGTATATAATTTATCTATACCTTTATTAATCAACTCTTGAGTATTACTATCTATATCAAAAGATTTTACAAATAAATCTATTACTTTTTTTATATCAGATGTTTTATTTCCTAATTCCTTAAGAGAGTTAAACATATCATTTATCATATTAGCTTGTTGTTCTATTGTAACTGATGCTTCTTGTGTAGCGCTAGTATTCTGTTCAGAAGTAGCAGCAACACCTTCCATAAAGCTTTTTATATTATTTATAACAACTTGCTCTTCTTTTGCAAGATTATTTATTAATTCTATAACATCCATTGTTTCCTCAGTAGATTTTAATATGTTATTAAAATGATTTTTAGCTTCATCAGCAATTGATATATCATTTTTCATATTATCTGAATCTGAACGCATTTCGTTTGCTATAGCTGAAATTTCATTTTTAATTGTCTCTATAATCTCTCTTATATGATTTGAAGCCTTAGACGATTCATTTGCTAGTGATTTGACTTCATTAGCTACTACAGCAAAACCTTTTCCTGCTTCTCCTGCACGAGCAGCTTCTATAGAAGCATTTAATGCTAGTAAATTTGTATTTTCTGATATATCGTTTACTGATTTCGTTATTGTATTTATTTCATTAGCTTTTTGTTCAAGTTTATTAATTTTTTCTACTAAATCCACACTATTATTAGTATTTTTTTTAATTGAATTTAGTAATGAATTAAATATCTTATTATTTTTATGTACAATATTTTTAGTGGAGATAGTTTTGTTTTTTGCATCTTCTGTTTTAGAGGTGATAATATTAAAATCTTTTATTATTTTTTCAGTATAATCATGAGCTTGTATAATAGATGATGCTTGATTTTCTGTACTAGATGCTATTTCAGATATTACTTTTGCACTATGACTAGCACCTTCATTTAAATTTTGAGCATTATTAGTCATATTTGTTATGAATTCTTCAACATGGTCTGTTGAGAAGTTTACATTAGCTATAAACTTTCTGAAATTCATTAGTAAAGTATTTATTATTATTCCTAATTTTTTAAAATGTCCCATTTTCATTATATTAAATGATTTAGTAAAATCACCTGTAGAAATAAGATTCATTTTATTTTCTAGCCTTTTTAGTCTTAGTAGTGACCTTAAATATAATGTTACAAAAATAATTAATAAAATTGATAGGATTATAATTATATAAATCATATTAAAACCTCCTTAAAATATTTTGTGATAATAGTATATAGATATTATTCTATAAAAAAACATAAAAACCTTTTTTTAATATAATAAAAATTCAATTCTATGAAAAACTAATATTGGGTGATAAAATGCATAAAAAAATTCAGAATAAAATAATTAATAAAAAAACAAATAATAAACTTAATACTAAAGCACTTAGAAATATTTTAGATGCTAGTATAGAAGGAATTATAACAAATAAAAAAGAAGACTAATATTAGTCTTCTTTTTTATTTGTTATCCTATAAACATTTGTGTCCAAAAAGGATATCCATTATTATCTTTTATATATCCAATACCTATTTTAGTAAAATTCTTATTTAATATATTCTTTTTATGACTAGGAGAATTTATCCAAGAGTTTACTACTGACTCAGGTGTACGTTGACCTGCTGCTAAATTTTCTCCAGCGTGTTTATATGTAATTCCAAATTTTTTTAACATGTTAAATGGAGAACCATATGTAGGAGATTGATGAGAAAAATAATTATAAGTAATCATATCTTTAGATTTATATCTTGCAACATTAGTTAATGATTTACTTTCAATTAGATTAACTAATCCTATTTTTTGACGTTCAACATTTACAAGCTTAATAACTTCTAGTTCAAATTGTCTAGAACTTGATATAGGAACTGAAGGTTTAGGCTTTGGAGTTGTATTTGTATTTGTTTCAACTTTAGTGGTGGATTCATTTTTATTTTTAGGTTTAGTCTCGGTTTTAGGATTTGTTTTAGTTTCAAAATTTGTTTTTTCTTTAGTATTAGTTTTTATCTCAGTTTTTGTATTTTCTTTAACTTTAATCTCTTCTGTAGGTTTATCTTTATTAACAGAATTAGACTTAATTTTATTTTTTGACTCAACACTAACTTTTTTATCAGAGTTTGCTTTTTTATTAGCTTGTCCATTATTTTTATTTATACTTTTCAATTCATAAAATTTATTAATATTATTTCTTTTAGAAGAAGTATTAATATCTTCAATATCTAATTGGGTTTTATCATTATTTTCGGTATTACTTTTATTTAAAACTTTTGCTGTAAAAATTTCAATTTTTTTTACTACAGTATCATACATAGTTTTATCGAATGACTCTAAACTTTGTGCTGAACTAATAGTTATTAAAAAAATTAAAAAAATAAATATAATAAAAAAACTAAATGTTTTTTTAAACACATGATCACTCCTTTTACAATAATTATAATTAATAGTATAGCTTAAATAAAGTATAAATTTTTTTGTTAAAATAAATTATAAAAATAATTAACAAGTTACTTTTAATTATATATTTTATAACATAGTGATTTACAGGTTTCCCGGGAAATATTAATTATAATTATAAAATTAGAGTAAATCGATATAAAAAAATAGTGCTTAAGTCCTATGGGTTTTTTCTAAATATTAAAAATATTTTAACCAATTCTCTTTTATATTTTAGTTGTTTAGGGTATAATTAAATTTATAAACATTACTTGCAAAATAAGTCGAAATAATATAGAATCTTTAATGTTGTATTGTTGTAAAAGAGTTTATATTTTAAAGATTTAAATAAATCAATATATTATTTTAATGTAATTGTTAATAAGGAGGAAGAATTGTATGTCAACATTATTAGAAAGAGCTAGAAAGCTTAATAAAATTTTACAAGAAGCAGGAAATGCACCTGTAAATTTTACTAAGCTTAGTAATAGTTTAAAAGAGGTATTAGATTCAAATACGTATGTTATAAGTTCAAAGGGAAAAGTAATAGGTCTTAGTTTGAGAGAAGATGCTGAAAACCCTATCATCGTAGACCCTGAAACAGGAAATAAGAATTTTCCTATAGAATATAACAATAAACTGTTAAGAATTGATTCTGTAATTCACAATATAACAGGTGATAATTTGTTAGAGATATTTACTGAAGACAGAGAAAGTTATGATAAATTTGCAACGATAGTTCCATTAAAAGGAAATGGAGAAAGGTTAGGAACATTAGTATTAGCAAGACCTGAAAATGAATTTACAGATAATGATTTAGTTTTAGTTGAATATAGTGCAACAATTGTATCTATGGAAATGTTACGCTCTAAAAGTGAAGAAACAAGAGAAAAAACTCGTAAAAAAGCAGTTGTTCAAATGGGTATTAAAACATTATCTTATTCTGAGCTTGAAGCTTTAAACCATATATTTGAAGAATTAGATAGTGATGAAGGGTTATTAGTAGCTAGTAAAGTTGCAGATAGAGTAGGTATAACTCGTTCTGTAATTGTTAATGCATTAAGGAAACTAGAAAGTGCTGGTATTATAGAATCAAGATCTTTAGGAATGAAAGGAACATATATAAAGATATTAAATGATAATTTACTAGAAGAGTTAGATAAATTAAAAAGATAATTTAAGAATTATATAGTGTTTCCTTGGTCCCACTAATTAAAAAACAAGGAGGGAAAGTTTTGGGCAAAATTAACACAAAAAAATTGACAAAAATAAGTATTGTAGCATCAATATATGTTATTTTAACAGTTGCATTACCATTTCTTAGTTATGGACAAATTCAATTTAGGATTTCTGAAATGTTAACACTTTTAGCCTTTTATAATCCTATGTATATATGGTCTTTGACTATAGGAACATTTATTTCAAATATGTGGAGTACCATAGGCATATTGGATATGTTAATAGGTACTATTGCTACATTATTAGCAGTTTATCCTATGAGTAAAATAAATAACATATGGATTGCTTCATTTTTTCCTGCTATATCAAATGGGTTAATAATAGGATTTCAATTAAATATATTAATTGGATTGCCTTTAATACCAAGCATATTTTATGTAGCACTTGGAGAATTTGTAGTAGTAACTATATTGGGAGTTCCAACTATGAGTCTATTAAAAAAATATATAAAATTTTAAAATATATTTATATAGGCATTATACTTTTTTCAAAAAGAAATTATGATTTCATAATTTCTTTTTTTATTTTTAGGAAAAATTTATTAGTAATGATATAATTGTATTAAATAGTTTTATAATTGTGAGGTGATTTTAATTATTAAAATAAAAAAAATATTAATTATGTTAATTGTCATGATTTTAGCTTCACAAATTTATATAGATATATTTTTTTCTAACTTTAGATTTTCTTTTGGGGCTATAATATTACCTGTAATTATATATAAGTATAGAGATATGAGAGTTTATTATATTGGATTTATAAGTGGTATAGCTTTATACATACAAAGAATTATAGTCTACTCATTTGGTAAAAGTAGTTTTTTAGAAAACGTTTTTTTATTTTGGCCTGAAGTTATTTTTTATACTATATATGGATTATGTTTTGTTTACGTAGTTAATAAAAATAAAAATATGAAAATACATAATTTATTTTTATCTCTAATTTTGATAGATTTTTTGTCAAATATAACTGAAATATTTATACTTACAAGTATAAGTGAAAATATTAATTATATTGAAGTAATAAAGTTATTAATTATAGTTGCTATAGTAAGGTCAAGTATTTCAGCTGTTTTCATAACAGGTTTAAAATACTATAACATGTTATTAATGAGAGAGGAACATGAGAAAAGATATAGAGATTTAGTTTGGATGTCATCTAAGTTAAAAACACAAGTTTATTGGATGGAAAAAAATATGATTTATATAGAAAATGTTATGGAAGATGCATATAATTTATTTGAAAATATAAAAGAAAGAAAAAATAGAGAGTTTTGGCAAAATAATTCACTTGATATAGCAAAAAATGTACATGAAATAAAAAAAGAATATGCACTAGTATTAGAAGGAATTGAAGATGTGGTAAAAGTTAATGTTTCAAAAATTGGAATGAGTTTTAAAGAAATTATATTAATACTTGAAGATAGTTTATATAGAATGATTAAAAATAGGAATAAGGTCATCGATCTAAATTTCTCTGAATACGAAAACTTTTATACACATAAGCACTATGAATTAATTTCTATATTTAGAAATATATTAACAAATAGTATTGAATCTATGGATAAAGGTAGAATAGAATTAATGCATAGTAAAAATGAAAATAGTCATATATTTATAATTAAGGATAATGGAAATGGTATAAAACAAGAATATATTAAGAATATTTTTAAAGCAGGCTTTTCTACAAAAATTAATTATGAAACTGGAAATATCTCAAGAGGTTTAGGGTTAAATTTAGTTAAAAAATTAGTAGAACAAGATTTTAATGGTAAAATATCTGTATTTTCAATAGAAAATCTAGGTACTAATTTTACTATTTCAATACCAATAAATTATTTAGAGGGGGAATAATTGTGAATATATTTATTGTAGAAGATGATATTAGCATTGTGGAAGTATTAAAGAAGATTATTTCTGATAGAAGTTTAGGAAATGTAATTGAATACTCTTTAAATGGTAAAGATGCTATAGAAAAAATAAAAGAATTTTTACCAGATATAGTACTTATAGATCTTTTTTTACCTTGACTTGATGGAATTTCTTTAGTTAAAGAAATAAAAGAGATATATCCTGATATTCAATTTATTATGATATCTCAAGTAAACTCTAAAGATATGATAGCAAAAGCTTATAAAAATGGTATAGAATACTATGTTACTAAACCTATAAATGCAATAGAAATTGAAACTATAATAAATAAAGTGAATACTAATATTGAACGAGAAAAAAAACTAGATAATATTAGACAATTAATAGGTGGGGCTAATATAAAATCAAATAGAAAAGAAGATTATGAAATTTGCTTAAAAAAAGTATTATATAGATTGGGAATAATAGGTGAAGCAGGTTCAACTGACTTAATAATAATTGTAGATAATATAATAAAAAATGGATTGAAAAATAAAAACTTTTCATTAAAGCAAATATGTAAGAAATATACTGATAATCCAAAAACCATGGAGCAAAGAATGAGAAGAGCTGCAAATGTTGCAATAGAGAATATTGCAAGTATTGGACTAGAAGATTTTATGAATGAAATATTTATGGACTATTCAAATAGTTTATTTAATTTTGAACAAATAAGAATTGAAATGAATTATTTAAAAGGGGTAACTTCCAAAAGAGGAAAAATAGATTTGAAAAAATTTTTATATGGGTTAGCATATCATTGTGAAAAAATAAACACTGAATATTCTGAAAATTAACCGTTACTATTTGAAACTTCATGAAACTCAAACAATATACTTTTATTAAGAAATTGTAAAGAGTAAAAAAATTACTTTTTCTTACTAAAAGGAGGGTATATATGGAGAGTATTAATGAATTTTTAAGTCGAATTTCTGATTATGTCTGGGGACCGGTAACTATTGTATTATTAGTAGGAACAGGACTATTTCTTAGTTTATTAACTAAATTTATTCAGTTTAGAAAACTATCTTTATCGTTGAAATTATTATTTTCTAAGGAGCATTCTGATGATGGTGATATAACACCATTTCAAGCTTTAATGACATCTCTTGCAGCTACTATAGGAACTGGTAATATTGCTGGAGTTGCTTCTGCAATAGTAGCAGGAGGTCCTGGTGCTGTATTTTGGATGTGGGTAAGTGCGGCTTTTGGTGGAGCATCAAAATATGGTGAAGCATTGCTTTCTATAAAATATAGAATCACAAATGAAGAAGGAGAGAAATCTGGTGGTCCTATGTTTTATATTGAAAGAGGTATGAAAGAACAATATGGAAGAAATTTCAAATGGCTTGGGTTAGCGTTTGCATTATTTGGTTTTCTTGCCTCCTTTGGAATTGGAAATATGGTTCAAGCAAATTCTGTTTCTAGAGCAATAAATGAATCTTTTGGTGTTAATGTATGGATTACTGGAATAGTAATGGCTTTATTAGTTGGAGCTGTTATAATAGGTGGAATTAAAAATATTGGTAAAGTAACAGATAAAGTGGTTCCTATTATGGCAATAAGCTATATAGTTGGAGCATTAATTGTACTATTTATGAATATGAGTTCTATTCCAACAGCTTTTAGTATGATATTTTCTAATGCTTTTACTGGTAAGGCAGTAGGTGGAGGAGTTTTAGGGACAGTTGTTAGATTTGGAGTAGCAAGAGGAGTATTTTCAAATGAAGCAGGACTTGGAAGTGCAGCGATTGCTCATGCAGCCTCTACTAATGATAAACCTGTAATTCAAGGGCTTATAGGGTCTTTAGGTTCAGTTATAGATACCCTTATAATATGCACTATGACAGCTTTAGTTATATTAGTATCAGGTATAGTTAATATAGGAACTGATGGAGTTATGTTTATAGAGGAAAGCTATAGGGGTGCTGCTCTTACTACTTATGCATTTGATATTGGATTACCTGTTATAGGAGGATATATTGTTTCTTTGGGGTTAATATTCTTTTCATTTTCAACAATACTAGGATGGTATTATTACGGCTCTAAATGCTTAGAGTATATATTTGGAGTAAAGGCAATTTCTTATTATAAAATAATATGGGTAATATTATGTCTTTCAGGTGCTGTATTTCCAATTCAAATAGTATGGACATTCTCTGATATATTTAATGGATTGATGGCAATACCGAATTTGATAGCTCTAGTTGCATTGAGTCCAATAATATTTAAAATGACAAAAGAATTCAATATGGAACGATTAAAAAACAAATTAAAAAATGATGAAGTAAAATCAGCATAAAGACATCCTAGCGGATGTCTTACTTTATGTTATAATATAGAAAAGTATAATTTATAGATTTAAAAATATATTTTAGGTAAAGATAATATTAAATATAGATAAAGATTTTAAGGAGAGGTATTATGAATAAGTCAAAAAAAGATACAAGAGTTGTAATAGGAATGAGCGGAGGAGTTGATTCATCTGTTGCAGCTTTATTATTAAAACAAGAGGGTTATGAAGTTATAGGAATATTTATGAAAAATTGGAATGAAGAAGATGAACAATATTGTACTGCAACAGAAGATTATGAAGATGTAAGAAGAGTATGTCAACAAATTGATATACCATATTATACAGTTAATTTTGAAAAAGAATATTGGGATAGAGTATTTACCTATTTTTTAGATGAATATAAAAATGGTAGAACACCTAATCCTGATATATTATGTAATAAAGAAATTAAATTCAAAGCATTTTTAGATCACGCTCTTAAACTTGGAGCAGATTATATAGCTACAGGTCATTATGCAAATATAAAACATATAGATGGAGAATATAAACTTTTAAGAGGTAAAGATAATAATAAAGATCAATCTTATTTTCTATGTCAATTAAATCAATATCAATTATCAAAATCAATGTTTCCTTTAGGAGATATTGATAAGCCTAAAGTTAGGGAACTTGCTCATGAGTATGATTTGGAAACTGCTGATAAAAAAGATAGTACGGGAATTTGTTTTATAGGTGAAAGAGATTTTGATGAGTTTTTAAATAATTATATTCCAGCAAAACCTGGTGAAATAAGGAGTATAGATGGTCAAATTTTAGGAAAACATAATGGTCTTATGTACTATACTAAAGGTCAAAGAAAAGGACTTGGAATAGGAGGAGTTGGAACTGGTGAACCTTGGTTTGTAGCTCATAAAGATCTTAAAAATAATATTTTATATGCTGCTCAAGGCTCCAGTAACCCTGCATTATTTTCAGAAGGGTTGATAGCTGAAAAAATCAATTGGATAAGTAATACTAAGCCAACAGAAGAATTTACATGTACAGCTAAATTTAGATATAGACAAAGAGATCAAGATGTTATAGTTATACCACTTGATGATAATAAAGCTAAGGTTATTTTTCATAAAAAACAAAAAGCAATAACTGAAGGTCAAGGTGTTGTTTTTTATGATGGAGATATATGTTTAGGTGGAGGAACTATTGATGAAGTTATAGAAAATTTAGATTAGTAAATCTTTATAGTTTTGTATCTTTAAATCATGGTATATAATATATATGTCAAGTATAAAAGAAAGGATGTTTATATGAGTGGAGTACTAAGAGATTTAAAACCAAGTGATGTCTTTTATTATTTTGAAGAAATTACTAAGATTCCTCATTGTTCTGGTGAAGAACGGAATATAAGTAATTATCTTGTTTCATTTGCAAGAAGTCATAATTTAGAAGTGATTCAAGATGAGGCTCTAAATGTTATAATTAAAAAGAAGGCAACTAAAGGATATGAAAATTCTCCAACTGTAATACTTCAAGGACATATGGATATGGTTTGTGAAAAGAATAAGGATACCGAACATGATTTTAGTAAAGATCCTTTAGATTTAAAAATCGAAGGAGATTTAATAAAAGCAAATGGTACTACCTTAGGAGCAGATAATGGTATAGCAGTTGCATATACACTTGCTTTATTAGCTTCAAGTGATATAGATCATCCAGAGTTAGAAGTAATTATAACAACTGAAGAAGAGACAGGTTTAGTTGGGGCTAGTAAAGCTAAAAAAGAAAATCTTAGTGGTAAAATACTTATAAATATTGATTCTGAAGAAGAAGGAATATTTCTAGTTAGCTGTGCAGGAGGCCTTAGAACTAAAATTGAATTGCCAATAGCATGGGAAACATGTAGTAGAAACACTGAATCTTATCTTTTATCTGTTAGAGGATTAAAAGGTGGACATTCAGGAATGGAAATAGATAAAAATAGAGGAAATGCAAATATAATATTAGGTAGAATACTTGATGATTTAAATAAGGAAATAGATTTAAGATTATATGAGGTAAATGGTGGAGCTAAAATGAATGCAATACCTAGAGAGGCAGACGCTAAACTTGTATTATCTATTGAAGAATTTAAAGATTTAGAAATAAAAATAAAAAAGTGGAATAAAATTCTTACAAATGAATTAAAAACAAAGGATCCTGGCATAAATATTAATATTGATAGAATAAAAGGTGATGCTAATAGAGTTTTTTCTTCAAAGACGTTAGATAAATTATTGTTATTATATAGACTTATACCAAACGGAATTCAAACTATGAGTATGGATATAGAAGGATTAGTAGAAAGTTCTACTAACCTAGGTGTAGTTACAACTTTTGATAGAAAGATTGTATTTGAATCAGCTATTAGAAGTTCAGTAGGAACATTAAAACAAGAAATATTAGATAGAAAGAAAGTGTTATCGAATTTTATTGGAGGAAATCTGATTCAAGAAGCAGAATACCCAGAATGGCAGTATGAAAAAGATTCATATATAAGAGAAGTTTTTATAAAATCATATAAAGAAAAATTTAAAGAAAATCCAAAAATAGAAGCAATTCATGCTGGATTAGAATGTGGTATATTCAAGGAAAAATTAGGAGATATAGATATGATATCTTTTGGTCCTAACATGTATGATGTTCACACTCCTGATGAAGCATTAAGTATTAGTTCAACTAAAAATATGTGGGAATTTTTAAAGTTAGTATTATCAAAAATAAAATAAAATTAAAGGAGTTTTTATAATGAGTAAACAAGAAAAAGAGTGTTGTAAAAAAGGAAGCCATGAACATAACCATGAATGCGGATGTAATAGTCACCATGATCATGAAGATAACCATGAATGTGGATGTCATGATCATGATCATCACGATCATAATCATGAAGAATTAGAAATGTTAGAATTGACATTAGATGACGATACGACATTAAAAACTTATGTATTAGGAATATTTGAAGTGGAAGATAAAGAGTATATTGCATTACTTCCTGAAGACGATGAAAGAGTATTATTATATAGTTATGTAGAAACTGATGGAGAAGTACAACTTAATACTATAGAAGATGATGAAGAATTTGAAATAGTATCAGAAGCGTATTATGAATTATTTTCAGAAGATGAATAAGAAATAAAGGGGGATTAAAAATGTCTGAACAATTAGATTTAGCAAAAGACTTGATTGAATTTATATATGAAAGTCCAACTCAATTCCATGCTGTTGAAAATATAAAAAATATACTTATAAAAAATGGATTTAAAGAACTAAAATCAACATCAAAATGGAATATTGAAAAAGAAGGAAAGTACTTTACTACTAAAAATGATTCAGCATTAATAGCATTTGTGCTAGGAAAAGGAGAAATAGAACAAAATGGATTTAAGATAATAGGTGCTCATACTGATACTCCTACATTTAGAGTTAAACCAAATCCAGAAATATTAGAGTCGGGAACATACTTAAAACTAAATACTGAGGTATATGGTGGCCCTATATTAAACACTTGGTTAGATAGACCTTTAAGTATAGCCGGTAGAGTTAGCTTAAAAAGCGATAATATGTTAAAACCTGATATCAAACTAATAAACATAAATAAACCTATTTTAATAATTCCTAACATTGCAATTCATATGAATAATAAAGTAAATGAAGGTATTGAATTAAACAAACAAAAGCATACTCTACCATTAGTATCTTTAATAAATGAAAATTTTGAAAAGGAAAATTATTTACTAAAACAAATTGCAAATAACTTAAATGTAAATATAGAAGATATAATAGATTTTGACTTATTTTTATATGAATATAATAAAGGTAATATTATAGGATTAAATGAAGAGTTTATATCTACAGGTAAATTAGATGATTTAGCAATGGTTCATGCAGGCTTAAATGCTATTATTAATTCAAAATCTACATATGCTACAAACGTATTGGCATGTTTTGATAATGAAGAAATAGGTAGTAGAACAAAACAAGGAGCAGCTTCACCTATGCTCAAAAATATATTAGAAAGAATTTCAATTGCACAGAATAAAAATAGAGAAGAGTTTATGATGGCTTTAAATAATTCATTTATAATTTCAGCAGATATGGCTCATGCTGTACATCCAAATTATACTGAAAAACATGATCCAACAAATAAACCTGTATTAAAAGGTGGTCCAGTTATAAAAATAAATGCAAATCAATCATATACTACTGATAGTGATACTTCGGCAGTGTATGAAATGATATGTAAGAATGCAGATATTCCATATCAAAAATTTGTAAATAGATCAGATGTTAGAGGGGGATCCACTATTGGCCCAATATCTTCAACACAATTAGATATTAGATCAATTGATATAGGCGGACCAATGCTCTCTATGCATTCCATAAGAGAACTTACAACTGTAGATGATCATTATTATACAAAAAAATCATTTGATGAATTTTATAAAATATAGGATAGCTTAAGCTATCCTATATTTACTATAATAAGAGGTGATATAAGTGAATTATAAATTAGTAGCTATTGATTTAGATGGTACACTTTTAGATGACAATAAAATATTAACTGTTGAAAATAGAGATATACTAAAGAAATTAATAGATAAAGGTGTTGAAATAGTAATAGCTACAGGTAGAAGATATTGGGCTGCAAAGAATTTCATGAAAGATTTAAATGAAAATATAGTTATTATATCAAATAATGGTAATGTAATAAGAAATATAAAGGATGATAAAATCATTTTAGAAAAATATATAAATAGAAAAGATTTTATTTATATTTTGGAACAAGGAAAGAAAAATAATTTATATCCAATAGTTCATATAAACGGGTATGAAAAAGGGTATGACTTTTTAATAGAAAAAAATCAAGATTATAAAGGATATAATAATTATCTAGACAATAAAGAAGATAGATGTAAAAAGATAAATAACTTTTTAGAATATAAAGAAAATAATATTATGGTATTATGTTATTTTGGTGATTATGAAAAATTAAATAGATTTATTAATATAATTTCTCAAGATGACAAAAGATTTTCATATCATATAATGACTAATTTAAAAAAGGTGGGTCCAATGCTCGAAATAATGAATCCTTTGGGATCAAAATGGAAGAGTATATTAGAATATTCTAAAGGTAAAGGGATTTCTAGAGAAGAGATAATAACACTAGGCGATGATAATAATGATATGGAAATGATTAAAAATTCCGGTTGTGGAATAGCTATGAAAAATGCTAATAAACAAGTAAAAGAAGTTTCCGATATAATTTCTAGTGAAGATAACAATAATTCTGGTGTAGCTATAGAATTAAAAAAAGTATTTAATATAAAGTAATATTTTTCTTCTTATTCAAATATAAATTAATAATAGTTGAATTGAGGAGGAGTAAACATGAAAATAATAAATCTTTTATCAGTTTTATTAATTTTAATAGGTGCATTAAATTGGGGTCTTGTTGGAATAATTAAACTTAATATAGTTGAAGCTTTGTTTAAGAAGGATAGCATTATATCAAGAATAATATATAGTTTAATAGGAATTGCAGGATTATATACAATTTTATATCTTATACTTTAAGAAGCATTTAGCTTCTTTTTTTTTGTCAAATTAGACAGATATAATTATATCTGTTATTATAATAATGAAACTATTATAAAGGAGAGTATTAGATGGACAATAAAGTATTAGCAACAGTAGAGGGAAGAGAAATAACAGAACAAGACATTCAGCAATTACTTCAAAGCTTAGGCCCGCAACAAGCTATGCAGTTTAATTCAGAAGAAGGTAAAAAAAGATTATTAGAAGAATTAATTAATCAAGAATTATTTTACCTTGATGCAAAAGATAAAAATATGGACGAAGAAGCTGAATTTAAATTTGAAATGGAAAGAGCAAAATCAAGTTTATTAAAGCAATATGCTATGAGAAGCTTATTGAGTGGTGCAGATGCATCTGAAGAAGAAGTAACTGAGTATTATAATGAAAATAAAGAATCATTTAAAGAGGGACAACAAGCTAAAGCTAAACATATTTTAGTTGAGAGTAAAGAAGAAGCTGAAAAAGTACAATCAGAAATCAATGAAGGATTAAGCTTTGAGGAAGCAGCTACAAAATACTCTACTTGTCCATCAAAAGAAAAAGGTGGAGATTTAGGATATTTTACTAGAGGAAGAATGGTACCAGAATTTGAAGAAAAAGCATTTAATATGGAAGTAGGAGAAATAAGTGAACCTGTAAAAACTCAATTTGGTTATCATATAATAAAATTAGAAGATAAAAAAGAAGAAAAGCAGTTATTATTATATGAAGTAAGAGATCAAATTAAACAACAACTTATTGGAATGAAGCAAAATAAAATTTATATCGATAAAACAAATGAACTTAAAAATAAATATAGTGTAGATAAAAAATAAGTGAAATGGCTCAAGCCATTTCACTTATTTTTATAGGTTGTCATTTTTGTGCTGAAAATAATCTATACTACCTAAAACTATATGTGCAAGACCGAAACCTACTACTCCCCATGCTAAACTTTTTTTAGCTTTTTGTCTTGAAATTAATCCAGCTGTAGTAACTACAGCTCCAAGCGCAGTTGGAATAGAACCTTCTTTTATATTCATAAATGTTCCTCCTTTCCAATATGTAGTTTATTATTTCCCAAAACTCCAAAAAAATGATAGGATAAATTAGGATAAAATTTTCAAATTGAAAAGAGGATAAAAATGGTTTTTTATATTTTAGGAAGTTTGATTAATAGCATAAGTATAATAGCAATACTTTCATTTATACTATCTAAGGTTTCAGTAGTAAGACAACTTATTTCTAAGAAAGAGTCAAACTATATAGATAAATTTATTTTTTCTATATTTTTTGGGATATTAGGTATAGTTGGAACATATTCAGGTATTCCTGTTGATGGTGCATTAGCTAATTCTAGAATAATCGGAGTTTTTGTAGGAGGACTTTTTGGAGGTCCATTTGTAGGAATGATGTCAGGACTTATTGCTGGAATACATAGATGGAGTATAGATATAGGAGGATTTACTGCTCTTGCATGTGCAATATCAACTACAGTAGAAGGTATAATGGCGGGAATGCTTAGTAAAAAGTTTTTTAGCTCTAATAATAAATGGTTATTTTCTCTATTCTTTGGTGCTATTGCAGAGGTAATTCAAATGATTATAATAATAACTGTAGCTACTCCCTTAAGTGAAGCAATAAATCTTGTTAGTATAATAGGAATACCTATGATAATAGCAAATGGAATAGGAATATCTATTACTATTGCTATAGTTAATAGTGTATTAAAAGATAAAGAAAGAGAAGGTGCATTTCAAGCAGAAAGAGCACTTAAAATTGCAAATGAAACTTTACCTTATTTTAGGCAAGGTTTTAATATTGAAACTTCTAAAAAAATAGCAGACATAATATATGATATGACTTCATTTAAAGCAGTTTCATTAACTAATAGAGATATTATACTTGCTCATAAGGGAGAAGGTGAAGATCATCATTGTGCAGAGAATAAAATAAAGACAGACTTAACAAAACAAGTTATATATTCAGGCAAATATAAAATAGCTAATAATTCAATAGAAATTTTATGCAAAAAAAATAAATGTAAATTAAGATCAGCTATAATTGTACCATTAAAAGAAGGAGAAAAAATAGTTGGAACTTTAAAGTTATATAAAACAAGAGAAAATTCTATTTCACCAGTTGATGTGAAACTTGCACTTGGACTAGGATCTTTATTTTCTACCCAAATCGAGTTAAGACGAATTGAAGAATATAAAGAGCTAGCGACTAAATCTGAATTAACTGCACTTCAAGCACAAATAAATCCGCACTTTTTATTTAATGCTATAAATACAATTGTTTCTTTAATAAGAACAAAACCTGATAGAGCAAGAGAACTATTATTACATTTAGGATTTTATTTTAGAAAAAACTTATATAAAACTGAAGAATTAGTAACTTTATCCACAGAGTTAGAACATGTAAAATCATATTTAGAGATAGAACAAGCAAGGTTTGGAGATAAATTAGATATTAAGTTCAATATAGAAAAAAACTTAGAAGTTAAAATTCCACCACTTTTAATTCAACCTATAGTTGAAAATTCTATAAAACATGGAATAATGAATAAGCTAGAAGGAGGAGAAATTATCATAAGTGCATTTAGTAAAGATGAGATGACTCAGATTACTGTTGAAGACAATGGAGAAGGTATAGAAGATAAAAAGGTTAAAGATATATTATCAGGAAATATAAATAACGAATCTATAGGGTTATTAAATGTACATAAAAGAATACAACTAATATATGGAAGTGATTATGGCTTAAATATTAAAAGTGATAAGGGTATGGGTACCGAAGTAACTATATTATTACCAAAAGAGGAAGTGATATTATGAAATTAAAAGTTTTAGTTGTAGATGATGAGCTTCCAGCAAGGGAAGAAATAAAATACTTATTAGAAAAATATGATGATATAGAAATAATCTATGAAGCAAATAATGGAATTATAGCATTTGATTTAATACAAAAATTTGAACCAGATATTATATTTTTAGATATTAACATGCCAAAAATTTCTGGTATAGAATTAGCAGATAAAATTATAAATACGAATAATATTAAGACTCCTTTAATAGTTTTTATTACTGCATATGATGAATATGCAATTAAAGCATTTGAATTAAATGCAATAGACTATTTATTAAAACCTATTGGAGAAAATAGGCTAGAAAAAACGCTAAAGAAAATAAAGAAAAATTTAAAATTAAATGATAAAAAAATGCAACAAAATATTGATACGATTGTAAATCAATTACAAAATAAAAAACAATCAGATAGTATTAAATTAACATTATATAAAGATGGAGCTTTTTATCCTATATCAACTAAGAATATTATATTTTCTACTGTTGAGGATAAAAATACAGTTATTATAACAACAAAAGGTAAGTTTATATATCATGATTCACTTTCACATTTAGAAAGAAATATAAATAAGAATAATTTTTTTAGATCTCATAGATCTTTTGTTATAAATGTTGATTATATCGAAAAAATAGAACCTTGGTTCAATAATACTTATAATGTTAAGTTAAAAGGATATAATGAAAACATACCAGTTAGTAGAGGTCAAGTGAAACAATTTAAATCGATAATGAATCTCATTTAAATTCACTTTAACTTCCTATATTGCAGTTCATATATTAATTAATACATTTAAGCTAAAAATAGTTTAATATATTCATATTAATTATATAATGAATCTATAAATTTTATAGGAGGGATTATATGGTATCATTTTTAAGTTCAATAGTAATTTTAATTTTAGGATATTTTGCTTATGGAGTCTTTGTGGAAAAGGTTTTCGGAGCAGATGAGAATAGAAAAACACCTGCTATTACTATGGAAGATGGAGTAGACTTTATGCCTTTAAGCTGGCCTAGAATATTTCTTATTCAATTTCTAAATATAGCAGGATTAGGACCAATTTTTGGGGCTATTATGGGAGCTTTATTTGGTCCAGCAGCATTTATATGGATTGTTTTAGGTAGTATTTTTGCTGGAGGAGTTCATGACTATTTTTCAGGTATGCTATCTGTAAGACATGAAGGTAAAAGTATTTCAGAAATAGTAGGTATTTATCTTGGAGAAAATGCTAGAAAAATTATGAGAGTATTTTCAGTTGTGTTACTTGTATTAGTTGGTACTGTTTTTATGACAGGACCTGCACAACTATTAGCTAATTTAAAATTTGCTGGACTTGGTAGCTTGAATATTTGGTTAGCGATTATTATAGTATACTACTTTTTAGCTACTATATTGCCAGTAGATAAAATTATAGCTAAGGTATATCCTTTATTTGGAGCTGCTCTTCTTATAATGGCTATAGGAATTGGATCTATGTTATTTATAAAAGGATATAATATACCTGAAGTTACTCTAAATAATTTTCATCCTTCTGGATTATCATTATGGCCTATGCTTTTTGTAACAATAGCATGTGGAGCAATAAGTGGATTTCATGCAACTCAATCACCAATGATGGCTAGATGTTTGCCAAATGAAAAATATGGAAGAAAAGTTTTTTATGGTTCTATGATAGCAGAAGGAATAATAGCCCTTATATGGGCAGCGGCTGCAATGACATTCTTTGATGGTGGTGTAGTTGGTTTAAATGATGCTTTAGTTAATGGAGGAGGAACTGCAGGTGTTGTAAATACAATATCTACTTCACTTTTAGGTAAAGTAGGAGGTATACTTGCTATGCTTGGAGTAATAGCAGCCCCTATTACATCAGGAGATACTGCTTTTAGAAGTGCAAGACTTGTAATAGCTGATGCAATAGATTATAAACAATCTAAAACAAAATCTAGGTTATTAGTAGCTATTCCTTTATTTATTGTAGGATTTTTGCTTACAAGAATAGATTTCACTATAATTTGGAGATACTTTGCTTGGTCAAATCAAACACTTGCAATGATAGTGTTATGGGCTACAGCAGCTTATTTAATAGTGAGTGATAAGAATCATTGGATTGCTACAATTCCAGGAACTTTTATGACGGCAGTAAGTGTTACTTATATATTACAAGCTCCAGAAGGATTTAAATTACCACAGACAATTTCATGTCCTGTAGGAATTATTGCAGCAATAATAGTCCTTGCTGGATTTTTATATAAATTCAAATGGTCAGTAAAAACTAGTATAAATAGAATATAACAAAAAATAAATAGCTAAATAGCTATTTATTTTTTGTTAATTGATAATTAGGGTAATTTAAGTTAAAATGGTAATATTCAAGAGAAAAAGGTGATTTAAATGGATGAAAATAAATATTATAGAGTATACTCTCAATTTTTAAGAAATAAGTATGGAGAAAAAGTATATAAACTTCCTATAAATATAGAAACAACTTGTCCTAATAGAGATGGCTGTGTTGGAACAGGCGGATGTATTTTTTGTGGAGAAGTTGGAACTGGATTTGAGTCATTATCTAATTCTATTTCTGTAAAACAACAATTAGAAAAGAATAAAGAATATATATCAAAAAGATATAAAGCTAAGAAATTTATAGCGTATTTTCAAAATTTCACCAATACCTATATGGAGTTTGAAAAGTTTAAGTATCTAGTAGAACAATCTGCTATAGAAGATGTAGTAGAAGTTTCAATATCTACAAGACCAGATTCTATATCAGATAAGTATTTAGAATTCTTAAAAGAATTTAGTGAAAGAAAAGGTATAAATATAACAATAGAATTAGGGCTTCAAACAGTAAATTATCATACTTTAAAGAAGATAAATAGAGGACACACCTTGGCAGAACTTATTGATAGTGTAATTAGAATAAAAAAATATGGTTTTAGAATATGTGTACATTTTATATTAAATCTTCCTTGGGATGATAATGTTGATGTAATTGAAAATGCTAAAATTATATCATCACTTGAAATAGATCAAGTAAAAATACATTCGCTTTATATTGTTGAAAATACTGTATTAGGAGATATGTATAAACAAAATAAAATAAACATTATATCTAAAGATGAATATATAAATCGTGTAATATTATTTTTAAAATATTTAAAAGAGGATATTGTAGTAGAAAGATTAATAGGAAGAGCGCCAAAGGAAGATACTCTTTTTGTAAATTGGGGTACCAGCTGGTGGAAGATAAAAGAAGAAATATTACAAAAAATGATAGATAATGAAATAACACAAGGAGAAAAATGTGATTATTTAAATGGGAAAGCTTTAAATAAATTTAGATAAAGGGCAATTGCCCCTTATCTATTTTTTTTCAAAAGTGCCACAATCAGTTTCTTGTACACTTTGAGCATTCATTGGTTTTATTTGTATTTTTTCAGCATTACAATAGTTACCTTCAGCATGATAATAACATGTGTTAACACTACATTTTACTCCAGGAAGATGTGAATTTGTTTTTTCAACAGACATAAACTTACCTCCTTTTATTTTGGAATAATTTTAGTATGTGTTAAAATATAAAATGTATTCTAAATAAAAAATATATGGGAGAGATTAAGTTGTCTAAAAAGGAAAGAATAGATAAAATCTTAGCTAATCTAGGATATGGTTCCAGAAAAGATATAAAGAAAAACATTAAATCTGGAATGGTAAAGGTAAATAATGAAGTTATAAAAAATAATTCTATCAAAATAGACCCTTATAAAGAAAATATAAAATTTAAAAACAAAAAAATTAATTATAGAAAATTTATATATTTAATGTTAAATAAACCATCAGGTGTTATATCAGCTACAGAAGATAATCATAGTAAAACTGTAATAGATTTAATAGATGATGAATATAAAGCTTTTAATCCATTTCCGGTGGGAAGGTTAGATAAAGATACAGAAGGTTTATTAATACTTACAAATGATGGTGATCTTGCTCATAAATTATTATCTCCTAAAAAACATGTAGACAAGAAATACTATGTTAAGGTAGAAGGATATCTTGATGAAAATGATAAAACAGCTTTTAAAGAAGGATTAGATATTGGAGAAAAAAATATTACATTGCCTGCTGAACTAGACATAAAAAAATCTAATGAAATATCTGAATGCTATGTTATAATAAGAGAGGGTAAGTTTCATCAAATAAAAAGAATGTTTATTTCTTTAGGTAAAAAAGTTATATATTTGAAAAGGATATCAATGGGAAATGTGGAGTTAGATTCAAATTTAAAATTAGGCGAATATAGAGAATTAACTAGTAAAGAGATAGATATTTTAAATAGATAGGGTGTAAAAATGATTTGTGATAAACAAGAAAGTAAATTTGAGAAATTTTTTAAACATAGAGATTCTTTAATAATGCAGTTTAAAATAGGAGATATTTCTAAAAGGGAATATATAATGGCCAATGTGAATTTTATAGAAAAATTAAATATAAAACCATTTAAAAAAATTGATAGTTTTGAAAAAGGAATGTATAATTATCAATATTATAATATGTTGGCAAAATATTACTATATGGAAGCAAAAAATTTAAAAGATAAAGGTGAACCATTAAAATATTATCAATCTTTTTTAGATGAAGGTTATTTTTATTATGGTGAAAAAGATAAATCAACTTTAAAGTTACTTAAATTTTTAAAATTTGAAAATATGGAAGCATATTATATAAAAGTTAATTCAGATAGTCTTCAAGGAAGATTATATGAAATTCATTTAAAAAATTATAATAAAGCTATACTTCACTCTAAAAGTTTTAAAATATTAGATATATTAAAAAAGGAAAAAGTATTTATAGCTAATAGTAGGAAATCATTAATAGATGAATATGTAAATGTAAAATATTAAGAAGGTGGCTTAGCCACCTTCTTAAATTTGATTTGCAAGAGTTTTAATTATAGTATCTATATTATCATTTTGCTTTAATACAAAAGTTCCAGGTCTTAATTTAGTTTCTAGGCCAAGATCTGATAAACGAAGTAAAAACTCTTCTTTATCATCAATTATATTGTTATCTAATAATGTATCAGCAATACTTTCTGATGATGATCCAGTTTCTATATTGATTTCTACATCATTAGAAGATACTTCTTCTTCATCTGTTGAGTCCTCTTCACTTTCATCTTTTTGGTTTTCTTCATTTTCATCACTATTGTTTTTCTCATCTTCTTTTTCATCATTAGGATTACTTTCTTCTTTAGGTTCTTCTATATTGGTATCATTTTCATTACTAGGGTTATCTACTTCAGTATCTGTAAATAATATATCTAATCTCCAAAAAATAATAGCTCCTATTAATATTATAACTAAAATAACTGTTATAAAATCTATGTAGTCATATATAAAGTCTTTTAGTTTTTCAAAAAAGTTTTTCATGATGTTCTCCTTTCTAACTTATAGGTTTAAATATTTAAAATACATATATAATCATATCATAATTAAGCTATAATAATCAATTCTAGTTAATATGCAAAATATTCCTTGTATTAATGAGTAAATTAGTATTATTATAGTTATATACTATATAATAAGGGTTGGTATAATATGATAAAAATAAAAATTTCAGAAAATGAATCTGGACAAAGAATAGATAGGTTTTTAATTAAATATATGGATAAAGCACCAAAGGGATTTATTCAAAAAATGATAAGAAAAAAAAGAATTAAGCTAAATTCTAAAAGAGCATATCCGGATGATATTATAAATATAAATGATGAACTAAAATTATACATGTCTATGGAAACAATTAATAAATTTAGAAGTGATTATGAAGAAATAAAATCAAACATAAAATTAAATGTAATATATGAAGATGACAATATAATATTAATATATAAAAAGAAAGGTGACATTTCTCATTCACATTTAGATGATAAAGAAAGTATATCAAATGCATTAATTAAATATCTTATTGATAAAAAAGAATATAATCCTGAACTAGAAAAAACTTTCACTCCGGCAATATCAAATAGATTAGATAGAAATACATCAGGAATAATAATTGGAACTAAAAATTATAATGCACTTAAAAATATTAATAAAGCTATTAGAAATAGAAATATTGATAAATATTATAAAGCTTTAGTGTATGGTAAGGTAGAAAAAGAAATGTTATTAGAAAATTATATTATAAAGAATAGTAGAAATAATATGGTTGAAATAACTGATAAAAATGCTTCTAATGCTAAAAGGATTGAAACTAGAATAAAACCATTAGTGTTTAATGATGAATATACTCTATTAGAAGTTGAATTAATTACAGGAAGAACTCATCAAATACGAGCACATTTAAATTTTATTAATCATCCTATAGTAGGAGATAAAAAATATACAAATAAAAATATAAATAAAAATATAAAATTAAATTCACAATTTTTAGTATCATATAAAATTAAATTTAATAATTTAGATAGTGGGTTAGAATATTTAAATGGTAAATCTTTTGAGATACCATTAGAATATAAATATGATGAGATACTAAAAAACATTTTTTAGTGAAATTATTATTTTAAAAATATATTAGTATATATGTTAATTAATATAATTAAAGGAGTGATTAAATGGCTATAAATATTAGTATAGATGGAAATCAAAGCTTGAAATTTGAAAAAGGAATCTCAATAAAAGATGTTATTAAACAAGTTAATTATAAAATCCATAAAAATTATTTAAGCGTTCGTGTTAATAATGAAATTATGCACTTAGACTATAAACTGAATAAAGATACTGAAATTGAATTATTAGATATAAAGGATAAGGATGGCTTTAGAGTATATGTTAGAACTTTAACATTTGTATTTATAAAAGCTATAAAAGATATATTTAAAGATGCAAAGACAAGTGTAGAACATTCTCTAAGTAAAGGCTTATATATAGAAATACATAAAAAGGTAAGTATAACTCCAGAAGATTTAAATTTGATAAAGAATCAAATGAATAAAATCATAAAAAGTGATTTACCAATAGAAAGATTAGTTATGAAAACAAGTGAAGCAAACAAAATATTTAAAGAACAGGGAATGAAAGATAAATTACAGCTTGCAAAGTATAGAGAAAAAGACAATATTCATGTTTATAAATTAGATGGATATTATGATAAATTTTATGGTTATTTAGCTCCATCCACTGGTTATATAAAATCATTTGATTTAAAATACTATCATCCTGGGATAGTTTTACAGTACCCTAGAAAAGAATTTAATTATCAAATACCTGAATTTGAAGAACAAAATAAATTAGCTCAAATATTTAAAGAGTCAGAAAAGTGGGTAAAGATTTTAGAACTTGAAAATGTAGCTTCTTTAAATGAAAAAATTATGAATAAAGAAATTCCTGAGATAGTAAGAATATCTGAAGCATTTCATGAAAAAAAGATTGCAAATATAGCAGATAAAATATGTGATGATAAAAAGATAAAAATAATACTTATTGCTGGCCCTTCCTCTTCGGGGAAAACTACATTTGCTCAAAAGTTATACACGCAATTAAGAATTAATGGGAAAAGACCAATATCACTTTCTATTGATGATTATTTTGTTAATAGAGAAGATACTCCATTAGATGAAGAAGGAAATTATGATTTTGAGTCTATAGAAGCAGTTGATATAAAAAAATTTAATAATGATCTAATAAATTTATTAGATGGGAAAAAAGTTGATATACCCAAATTTGACTTTATAGAAGGTAAGCGTGAAATAAAGATAAAAGATTTTAGTATAGAAAAGGACCAACTAATAATTATAGAAGGTATACATGGATTAAATGAAAAGCTTACAAATAAGATTCCACATATGTATAAGTATAAAATATATATAAGCGCATTAACTCAATTAAATATTGATAATCATAATAGAATTCATACTACTGATAATAGACTCATTAGAAGAATAGTAAGAGATAGTATGTATAGAGGAAGAACTGCTGAAGGGACCTTAGAGTTATGGAAATCAGTAAGAAGAGGAGAAGAAAGAAATATATTTCCATACCAAGAAGAGGCTGATATAATGTTTAATTCTGCACTTGTTTATGAACTTGCAATATTAAGGAAATATGCAGAACCACTTCTACAAAAAATTGATAGATCAAGTATATATTTTGCAGAAGCAAAAAGGTTATTAAAATTTTTAATGTACTTTAAAATTATAAGGAATGATGATATAATTCCTTCTACATCAATATTAAAAGAGTTCATAGGTGGAAGTGCTTATAGGGAGGAAGAATAGGAAGGTATTATGGAGAATAAATTAAATAACATAATAAATAAAAGCAGATATATAACTAAAGAAGGTGAGGTTGCTACTTATATACCATCACTTGGAAAAGCAAATTCTACAGATTTAGGAATTTGTATAGCAGATATGGAAGGTAATATTTATAAATCAGGCAATTATAATAAAAAATTTACCATACAGAGTATTTCAAAAACTATTTCATTAATGTTGGCTTTAATGGATAATGGAAAAGAAGTTGTATTTGATAAAGTAGGGATGGAACCTACTGGAGATGCATTTAATTCTATTATAAAACTTGAAACTATAATGCCATCCAGACCCTTAAACCCTATGATAAATGCTGGGGCAATAGTTGTATCTTCTTTATTAAAAGGCAAAGACAAAGATGAAAAGTTTTCTAGATTACTAAATTTTATGAGAAAAATATCAGGAAATGACAAATTAGATATAGATGAAGATGTATATCTCTCTGAAAAAAGTACTGGAGATAGAAATAGAGCAATGGCTTATTTTATGAAAGATGTTGGGATAATAGAAGGAGATATTGAAGATATATTAGAGGTATACTTTAAACAATGTTCTATAAAAGTTGATTGTATAGACTTAGCAAAAATCGGACTATTTTTAGCAAATAAAGGAATCATTCCAGGAACTGGAGAACAAATTGTATCAGAACATATAACTAGAATTGTTAAAACTTTTATGGTAACTTGCGGAATGTATAATGGATCAGGAGAGTTTGCTATTCGTGTAGGTATTCCTGCAAAGAGTGGCGTAGGTGGAGGAATTATGGCAGCTGTTCCACATCGTATGGGTATAGGAACATATGGACCTTCTTTAGATGATAAAGGTAATTCTATTGGTGGGTACAAGCTATTATATGAATTATCAAGAGAGCTTAATTTAAGTATTTTTTAAATAATTATGTCAAAGTGCTATGGTCTTAAGTATTATATAATAAAAGATTATAGTATGGTGATGTTATGAAAAATAAAGTATATGGTAAAAATATTAATTTTCCAGAATTGGAATTTAACTTTGATAAAAATATTGATTTTTTAAAATATGAAAATTCAGTTATAGTACCTATATTTGAAGAAAAGCTAGTAATGTATTTTGATTCTATAAATCAAAGTTGGAAATTTCCTAAATCAAAGAGTAATGAGAATGAAAATATAATACAATCTTCAATAAGAGAAATATTTGAGGAATGTGGAGCTATAGCAGAATATATAAAACCAATTGGTTATTATAAATCAGTAGAACAGAATAATAGAAAAAAAATCTTGATATTTATTGCAAAAATAGCTATTTTTGAACCTAGACCTAGATGGAGTACCGATGATTTAGTAAAATTATTTGAGAAGTTACCAGATAAATTATCAGATCAAAATAATATATTGTATAGAACAATAATAAAAAATATTAAAGCAAAATGTGTACACATTTTGCTTTAATATTTAAAAGTTTATTTGGCTTTTTCTCATTGCTATACTAAATACAATACCCATTGCAACCATATTTGTGAGTAGAAAAGTACCTCCATAGCTAATAAAAGGTAGGGGGATTCCAGTTATAGGCATAAGACCTAGAGTCATCCCTATATTTTCTATGATATGAAAAGTAATCATAGCCGATATACCAATTACAGTAAGAGAACCAAAAGAATTTTTTGCTTTTTTTGCTATTAATATTAGTCTATATAATAATAATAGGAATAAAAAGATTAACAATAGTCCACCAACTAGTCCAAAAGCCTCTCCTATAACAGCAAAAATAAAATCTGTATGTTTTTCAGGTAACCAGCTTAGTCCTGAAAAACCACTCTTTTGAATCCATTCAAACTTTTCATTTAAATTACCATCAGAAGTTATAAATCTACCAATAAGTTTACCAGAGCCTATTGCAGTTTTAGATTGAGTAATTTGATATGCAGCTCCCATTGGATCTAGGGAAGGATCAAAAAATACTAATACCCTATTTTTTTGAAAATCATCTAAAAATCCAAACCATAATATAGGTAAACTAATAATTCCTGCTATAGCAGCATATATAATATATCTATAATTTAAACCTGCTACAAATAACATTACAGCTGTAAAGAACATAAATACAAGTCCTGTACCAAAATCATTTTCTACTACTAATAAAATTGGTATAAAAGCAAAAGTTAAAACTTTTATAAGTGTAAATATATTATTTATATCTTTTTCATTTTTTTCAATGAACTTTGCAAGAGATATGATTACTCCTAACTTTACAATTTCAGAAGGTTGGAAACTAAAACCTCCAATAACTAGCCAGCTATCTGCACCCCACTCCTCTGCTCCTGTACCAAATAGTACTACAGCTAAAAGTAAAGCATTAGATAATACATATATAGGGATATAAAGTTTACCAAATATATCATAATCAATGAGAGATAATATTATAATAGCAATTATTCCTATTATAAATGCAGCTATTTGACTTTTTAATGCTAGAATAGTTCCAGTTGCAATATATATAGAAAAAAATCCATATATTGTAAGTGTTAATATAATAAAAAGTAAAAAATAATCAAATCTTTTTAAAGGATTTCTATCAACCTTCATCATTTTAATAACTCTCCATTCTAAATATTGATAATAAAATTATATCATAAAATAAAAAATTATAAATAAGTATATAATATTTATAATATAGATTTAATATTTAAATTTATTTATAATATAAATTATGGGTATATTTATATAAGTAAGTAATATCTTTTAAGGAGGTTATATATGGATATAGTTCTAATAATTATATCAATGGTATTGATGTTTATTGGACTTATGGGAACATTTCTTCCTGCAATACCTGGAACTGGACTCATATTTTTTGTTGCATTAATATATGGAATAATAACTAGTTTTGAAAATTTATCTGTAATTAGTGTTATAATACTTTTAACACTTGCTATAATTACAATCATTCTTGATAATATAACTTCTTTAATAACAACAAAAAAAGTTGGGGGATCAAGATATGGTATAATAGGTGCTATAGTAGGTGGAATAATAGGGTTTTTATCCCTTAATTTTATAGGGTTAATAATAGGTCAATTTATTGGAACGATGATCGGAGAATTATTTGTTAGAAAGAGTATAAATGCTTCATTTAGAATAGGTTTTGCAGGATTTATTGGTTATCTTTTAGGAGTAGTACTTAATAGTACTATAGCAGTAATTATGATAGTTATATTTATTTTTGATGTTATTATATAGTAAGGAGATGATAATTTGATAATAGGAAGTCATTTATCAATTGCAAAAGGATTTAGCAATGCAGCTAAAGAAGCAGTTGAAATAAATGCTAATACATTTCAATTTTTCACAAGAAATCCACGAGGTGGAAAAGCCAAAGATTTAGATTTAGATGATATTAAAAATCTGAATACTATTAGAGAAGAGAATAACTTTGGAGTACTCTTAGCGCATGCTCCATATACAATGAATCCAGCTTCATATAAGGATAAAATATGGAATTTTGCAAAGTATGCAATGGAAGATGATCTTAAAAGATTAGATGTTATAGGCAATTGCTTATATAACTTTCATCCTGGAAGTCATACTGGAAAGGGCTCAGAATATGGAATAGATAGAATAGCAAAGCTATTAAATGAGGTTTTAAATGGAGATGAAAAAACTACTATATTATTAGAGGCGATGAGTGGTAAAGGAACTGAAATCGGTAGGAACTTTGAGGAGTTAAAATCTATAATTGATAAAGTGAAATACTCTGATAAAATAGGGGTATGTATTGATACTTGTCATATTTTTAGTGGTGGTTATGATATTGTTAATGACCTTAATGGAGTATTAGAAGAATTTGATGATATAATTGGATTAGAAAAATTAAAAGCAATTCATTTAAATGATAGTAAAATGGAATTTGGAAGCAATAAAGATAGACATGAAAAAATTGGTGAAGGAACTATAGGTTTAGATGCAATAATAAATTTTATAAATCATCCTAAATTAAAAGATTTACCGTTCTTTTTAGAGACTCCAAATGAATTACAAGGATATAAGAAAGAAATAGATATTTTAAAAACTAGGCGAAAATGATTATTTTTATAAGAAAATTTAATATTTTATATAGAGGAATTAGAAAATATTTATTGAATATATTTATATATAAATTAAGGAGGAATGTAAATGTCTAACACAGGATTTTTAGAAAAGAAAATCGAAGGGTTAAAAGATGAAGGAGTTTATAGAAAATTACCAATATTAGAAGGTGCTAATGAGGCAGAAGTAGTATTAAATGGACAAAAAGTTATAAATTTATCTTCAAATAATTATTTAGGGTTTGCAAATCATCCAAGACTTAAAAAAGCTGCAATAGAGGCAGTTGAAAAATATGGTGTTGGAGCTGGAGCTGTTAGAACAATCATAGGAAATATGGATATACATGAAGAATTAGAAGAAATATTAGCTGAATTTAAAAAAGAAGAAGCAGTTATGGTATTTCAATCAGGATTTAATTGTAATGCAGGTACAATACAAGCAGTTACAGAAAAGGGAGACCTTATAATATCTGATGAATTAAATCATGCTAGTATAATAGATGGTGTTAAATTAAGTAAAGCTGATAAAGCAATATTTAAACATTCAGATATGGAAGATTTAGAAAGAGTTTTAAAAGAAAAAAGAGAGAATTATAATAATGTACTTATAATTACTGATGGAGTATTTAGTATGGATGGTGATATAGCTAAATTACCAGAAATAGTTGAATTAGCTGAAAAATATAATGCGATGACTTATGTAGATGATGCACATGGTTCAGGAGTATTAGGTAAAAGTGGAAGAGGTACTGTAGATCACTTTAATCTTCATGGGAGAGTTGACTTTACAATAGGTACACTTTCAAAAGCTATAGGTGTAATAGGTGGATATGTTGCTACAAGCAAATCTGCTCAAGAATGGTTAAACCATAGAGGCAGACCAATTCTATTTTCAACATCACTTCCTCCAGCAGCTGTAGGAGCAATAATAGAAGCAGTTAAAATATTAATGGAAACAGAAGAATATACAGATAAGTTATGGGATAATGCAAAATACTTTAAAGAGAAGTTAGGGAAATTAGGGTTTAATACAGGAAAAAGTGAAACTCCTATAACTCCTGTTATAATAGGAAATGAAGCTGAGTCAATGGAATTTAGTAAAAAGCTTAAAGAAGAAGGCGTATTTGTTTCAGCAATTGTATTCCCTACTGTACCAAAAGGAACAGGAAGAGTAAGATGCATGGTTACTGCTGGACATACTAAAGAACAATTAGATAGAGCAGTTAATGCTTTTGAAAAAGTAGGAAAAGAGATGGGTATTATATAAATATAAAGGGCACTTTAAGTGCTCTTTTGTATTATCTAAGAAATTTATATAATAAGCTAAGTTTTAATTGAGGTGGCATATATGATAATAGGGGTATGTAGTGTAGATTTACTTATATATAGTACTAATTCTCTTAAAGAAAAAAGACATGTAATAAAAAGTATAATTGGTAGAATTAAATCAAGATTCAATGTGTCTATTTCAGAAGTGGATAATAATGATAAATGGCAAGTATCTACAATTGGATTTTCCATTGTAACAAATGATGTAAGTCATGCAAATAGTACTATATCAAATGTATTAAATTTTATAGAACGAGATAGTAGAATAGAAATAACTAATCATTTTATAGAAATACTTTAAGTGGAGGCAAACATGAGAAAAAAGTTAAATAAATTAGAAACAAAGGAAGTATTAGAAATACTTAAAAATTTATATCCTGATGCGAAATCAGAACTTAATTTTACTAATCCATTTGAGCTTTTAATAGCTACTATTTTATCCGCTCAGTCTACAGATAAAAGAGTTAACTCAATAACAAAAGATTTATTTAAAGAATACAAAACTCCTAAAGATTTTTTATCTTTAACTACAGAAGAACTTGGAGAAAAAATAAGAAGTATAGGCTTTTTCAGAAATAAGAGTAAAAATATATTAAGCACTTGTAAGATTCTTTTAGAAGATTATGATGGAGAAGTTCCTAAGACTAGAGAGGAACTTATAAAGCTACCAGGAGTAGGTAGAAAAACAGCTAATGTAGTAATAAGTAATGCTTTTGGTAAAGATGCCATAGCTGTAGACACTCATGTTTTTAGAGTATCTAATAGAATAGGAATAGTTAAGGCTAAAAATGTTGATGAAACTGAAAATCAGCTTATGAAAAATATAGATAAAGATTTATGGTCAGATGCACATCATTGGCTAATTTTCCATGGAAGAAGAATTTGCAAAGCAAGAAGTCCAAAATGCAGTGAGTGTCCTTTGACTAATCACTGTTTATATTATAAGAATGTAATTCAAAAAGAAGGATAATTTCATAAATATATTTATCTTGGAATAGTATTTAATATTATACTATTTTAGGAGGTATTTATGAAAAGGAATAAAATATGGAGAAAAAAACAAAATTTAATAAGTTTTATGATAGTAGTAATATTTATAGTTGTTATCATAAAACTTATAATATAATAATGTAAAATTAAAAACTCTTGATTAATCAAGAGTTTTTAATTTTTTAAACTAATGATATAATAATTATAATATTATGACAAATAATTAAAAAAGAGGGGTAATATGAATAAGCACATAGAGAAACTGATAGAGAATATAGATAAAGTTATTTTTGGAAAACGAGAAGAAATAATGTATATAATAACTTGTTTGATCTCAAATGGACATGTACTTTTAGAAGATGTGCCTGGTGTAGGTAAAACTAATTTAGTACATGGTCTTGCAAAATCATTAAATAGTAGCTTTGGTAGAATACAGTTTACACCTGATTTATTACCTTCTGATATTACTGGAGTATCTATTTTTAACCCTAAGACTACAGAATTTGAATTTAAAAAAGGACCTGTATTTTCAAATATATTATTAGCAGATGAAATAAATAGAACTTCACCTAAGACTCAATCAAGTTTGCTTGAAGCTATGCAAGAAAGACAAGTTACCATAGAAGGTAAGACTTATTTGTTAGAATATCCATTTATGGTGCTTGCAACTGAAAATCCTATTGAATATGAAGGTACTTTTCCTCTTCCAGAAGCTCAATTAGATAGGTTTATGATGAAAATGAGTTTAGGATACCCTGATAGTGAGAGTGAGAAAAGAATACTTAGAAATTATACTAATATAACTCCTTTAGAAAATCTATCACCTGTATTAACACTTGATGATATAGCAAGAATGCAAAGAGAAGTAACAGATGTATTTGTATCTGAAGAAATAGAAGATATGATTATAGAATTAGTAAATAATACTAGAAATCATAAAGAAATAAAACTTGGAATAAGTCCAAGAGGCTCTTTATTAATATATAAAGCAGCTAAGGCCTTTGCATATATAAATGGTAGAGATTTTGTTTTGCCAGATGATATTAAAAAGCTATATTTACCTGTGTTTTCTCATAGAATAATTTTAAAACCAGAATCTAGATTTAATAATATAAGTACAGAGTCAGTTTTAAATAGTATATTTTATAAATTAAATATATAAAGAGGTTAAAATGAGAAGAAAAATATTGATTTATATATTATTATTAATTCTTTTTATATTTGCTATATTTGTAGGTGGTAAATTTCCTTACTTACTTTTATTTATTGTTATAATCATATTAATATATTCCCATTTTTCTATTTATAAAAACAAGAAAAACTTAGAAGGAGTTTTTTGGACAAATAAAGATAAATTTATAAGAGGGGAAACTATAGAAATAGAATATAAAATATATAATGGGGGATTATTTCCAATTCCATATGCTGAATTAGAGCAAAATTTACATGAAAATTTAATTGAACAAAAAGATAATACAAGAGTTTATTTCATAAAGTCTTTTGATTATATTAAATTTAAAAAGAAATTTAAAGCAAATCATAGAGGGGTATATGATTTAGGAATCTTAAATATTATTTTAGAAGATATATTTGAAATATCAAAAGTTAATATAACAATTAAAGATCCATTAAAAATAACAGTGTTTCCAAAGGTTTATAATATAAAAAATATAAATTTATTAGGTAAGGAATTTTTTGGGTCTGATAAGACAAATGAAAAACATAACGAAGATTATTCTAATATTAAAAATTTAAGAAAATATAACTCAGGAGATAGTATAAAGAGAATTCATTGGAAAACTAGTGCAAGAAAGGGAGAATTTTTTGTTAAAAATTATAATACCTCATCTAACCTAAATATTAAGTTATTTTTAGATTTTCAAATAGATAAATTCTCTAATGATGATAAATTTTTAGAAGAGAGATTAGTAGAACTTACATCAAGTATTATATATTTTACATTAACAAAAGGAATTGAAACTGAATTTATAACATATTCAAATGAAAAAATAAATTTAAAATTAAATAATGTATCTGTTTTTAATCATTATTTAAATTCTATAATAAGTATATTTCCTAAAAGTAATAGAAGAATTTCAAATATTATTTCTGAAGAAATAAATACTACATCTATTGGAACAACTGTTATAATAGTTACTATAGATATAGATGAAAATATGATTAAAACAATTTTTAATATAAGAAAGAGAGGTATAAATGTTACATTATTTATAATTAAAGATAGTTATTCAAAAATTGATGAAGAAAAAATTTCTAATTTGAGAACACTAAAAGTAATAGTATATAAACTTTTTAATGGTGAAAATATAGAAAAGATTTTAGGTGAATAATTTGGATAAAAAATTAAATTATTTGTATAAATTAATTTTTACTTTCATAATTAATTTAACTATAATAAAAGTAACGTTAGAGGCTTTAGAAGGTGAAATGGATTTAAATGCAGTTTTAATTGTATTTATAACTACAATAATAACTCTAATAGCAGGTTTGATTTTTGACAAAAAACCTATAATATTAGCTATATTATTAGGAGGAATTATTTCATTTTCAATTATATTAAAAATATATTATAATCCTATTTTCAATTCATTAATTGAGAATATTAGCAATTTCTTTATATGGACAAGTAGATATATAAGAAATGATAATGAATTTATTAAATCTTATTTTAATATTTTTATTATGTCTTTAAGCTTAATAGTAACTTCATTAATATATATTACAGTTTTTAAATTTAAGAGAATGTATCCTATTATAATAATGGCAACTATTTTCTTTTTATATAGGTGGTTTTGGTATCAAGATAGTGCTTTCAATACTTATTATATATTTATTATTACAATTTTAGCATATTACATCATTAATAGGTTTAAAATTAAAAATGGAATATGGGAAAGGGAAAACAAGGATATTAGTAATTATAGAAAAAAGTATCTTTTTTTATATTCCTGTTTTATTTCTGTTATAATAGTTTTAATTGCATTTATACTTCCAAAAGATTATTCTCCAATAAAATGGAGGTGGATGGATAATAAAATTCAATCAAGTTTTCCAGAAGTAACAGAGTGGAGAAATGACTTGAAAAAATCTGAAGGTTATGGAGAAAGTTTAGAATTTGATTTAACTTTTACACCTTATCAAAATCAGGAAAAAAGACTTGGAGGAGATATTGAAATTGATAATACTTTAGTTATGGAAGTAGAATCAGATAGACCTTTATATTTAAAGGGGATAGTAAAAGATGAATACACAGGTTTTTATTGGAGAAGTTCAGAAGATTTTACTGAAAAGTATACTAAAGGAGAAAATATAGAATTAAATGATGTAAATTTAGATAATAGTTCTTTTTTAGAATATAAAGTTAATTATGTAAATCTTACAACATCAACTATTTTTACCAGCTATATACCTAAACAGATAAATTATGAAGAAGAGTTTTATGTAAGTAATGAATATGAAGCATACACAAATAAAGTTATATTAAACGAAAAAGGGTACAGTGTAGAATCAAGAATACCTTTTTTTGATAAGTCCATGATAAATGAAACTTACAATAAAGATTATAAATATTTAAAGCTTCCTAATACAGTAACAAATAGAACAAAAGATTTAGCTTTAGAGATAACGAAAGATAAATTTAATGATTATGAAAGAATGTTATCTTTACAAGGTTATCTTAGAGAAAATTATGGGTATTCACTCACCCCAGGAAATGATAAGTATGAAGATTTTGTAGATAATTTTATTTTTGAAAAAACAGAAGGATATTGTACTTATTTTGCATCAACTTTAGCTGTAATGGGAAGAACATTAGATATTCCCACTAGGTATGTGGAAGGGTTTATAACTGGAGATAAAAATGAAGAAGGTATATATGAAGTCTATAGTAAAAATGCTCATGCATGGGTAGAAGCATATATAAGTGGATATGGATGGATGATATTTGAAGCAACACCAGCATATGAAGCTCCGAATTCAGAAGAAAGAATTGAAAATGAAAGAATAGACCAAGAAGCAGATAATGAAACTAACCCAAATTCGATAAATAGAGATGATAAATTACAAGAGATACTTGAAGAAGAAAGATTAAATGAAGATAGTGGAAATATAAACTTAACTAATAATGATAATTCTAAAAATTTAGTGTTAAAATCTATATTATGGATAGTTTTCATTATTATTATATTTGTAATAGCTATAATTTCACATCTTATGATTCGTAAAAAAATTCATATTCAAAAAATGAAAAATTATAATTCTGTTCAAAAGATGAAATTTTATTATAAAGAGATATTAAATACTTTAGATTATTTAGGGTATTCTAAAGTAAGTGGTGAAACTGAAAAAGAATTTAGTAGTAGAATAAATATAAATGAAAGGGTAAATGAAAAATTAAATTACTTTATTAACATTTATATTTTTACTGTATATGGTAATAAAGAATTATCAAATGAAAAAGAAGATAAAATTAAACAAATTATTAAATATTTAGAAAAAGAAATTAAGATAGAAAAAGGAACATTTAAATATATTATGTTCTTTTTAAGAAAAAGAATTTTATATAATAAAGGAGTAGAAGAATTTGAAATATAAATTAATAGCAATTGATATGGATGGAACATTATTGAATAATGAAGAAAAAGTTTCTGAAAGAAATAAAGAAGCTATAATGGAGGCAACAAAAAAAGGTGTACAAGTGGTAGTATCAACAGGCAGAATATTTTCTTCAGCTACTTACTTTGCAAAACTAATAAAAGTAGTTACACCAATAATAGCTTGTAATGGTGCATATGTAAGTGAATATCACAGAGATAATATAATACTTGAAAATCCTATAAAAAATAATGATCTTAAAAATATTATAGATACTTTAGAAAAAAATAATCTTTATTATCACTTTTATGATAATGAGAATTTTTATACTAAAGATTTAGAATATAATTCTTTGAAATATTATGAGTGGAATAAAAAACAAGATGAAGAAAATAAAATTAATATACAAATAGTAGAAGACCCTTTAAGTTTTGTAGAAAAAGAAAATATTAAAGTATATAAAATTGTTGTTATGGATAATGATATGGAAAGGATACAAAATTCAAGAATAGAATTATCAAAAAACAAGGAAATAGAAGTAGTTAGCTCATGGCATGGGAGTTTGGATATAATGTATAAGGGCGTATCAAAAGGTAAAGCTTTAAAACAACTTTGTAATTTATATGATATATCAAGAGAAGAAGTTATTGCAATTGGAGATAATGAAAATGACTTATCTATGTTAGAATATGCGGGAACATCTGTTGCAATGGGAAATGGAATAGATATTGTAAAAGAATATGCAACATATGTAACAGATACCAATGACAATGATGGAGTAGCAAAAATAATAGAAAAATTAGTATTATAAAATAAAGGAGATAAGTTATGAGTATTAATATAGTTTTATTAGAACCAGAAATACCACAGAATACAGGGAATATAGCAAGAACATGTGCAGCTACAGGTTCGAAATTACATTTAATAAGGCCACTTGGATTTTCTTTAGAAAATAAATACCTTAAAAGAGCAGGTCTTGATTATTGGAATTTATTAGATATATATTATTATGATAGCTTTGAAGAATTTAAGCAAAAAAATGATTCAAATAAGTTCTTTTATGCTACAACTAAATCTAGTAATTCCTATACTGACATGAGTTTTAGTAATGGGTGCTATATTATTTTTGGTAAGGAAACTAAAGGTATTCCTGAAGAAATATTAAATGAAAATAAGGAAAAGGCTATGAGAATTCCTATGATTAAAAATGAAAATGCAAGATCACTTAATTTATCTAATTCAGTAAATATAATCGCATATGAGGCATTAAGACAAATAAATTTTCCGAATATGATTTAAATTTCACATTTAGATTTAACATAGATTTAACATAACTCAATATATTTTATTGTATTATAGTACTTGTGCGTAAAATATTTAATTGATTAGGAGGATTGCGAATGAAGATTCTTATCGGTGTATTAGGAGGACTCGCCTTATTTCTATATGGTATGAATATGATGGGAATGGGACTTCAAAAAGTTGCCGGAGATAAAATGAAAAGTCTTATAAGTATACTTACTAAAAATCGTTTTATTGGCGTTTTTGTAGGAGCTTTAGTGACAATACTTATACAAAGCAGTAGTGCAACAACAGTAATGGTTGTAGGATTTGTAAATGCAGGAATCATGAATTTAAGTCAAGCAATAGGAATTATAATGGGTGCAAATATTGGTACAACATTTACTGCACAACTTATAGCATTTAAACTTACAGATTTAGCTCCTCTTGTAATAACAATTGGGGTAGCAATATGGTTGTTTACATCTACAAAAAAATATAAGGAAATTGCAGAGGTTTTAATAGGATTTTCTATACTTTTCATGGGTATGGATTTTATGAAGGAAGCATTATCTCCACTTCAAGAGTCTCAAGTTTTTGTAGACATATTAAGCAATTTAGAAAATCCTGTATTAGGATTATTAGCAGGGTTTGGATTAACAGTAGCAGTACAAAGCAGTAGTGCTTCTATGGGACTTTTACTTGCACTTGCAAGTCAAGATTTGATAACTTTAGAAATGGCGTTACCAATACTTTATGGTGAAAATATAGGAACATGTACAACAGCTTTATTATCAAGTATAGGAGCTAGCAAAACAGCTAAAAGAGCAGCAATTATGCATTTATTATTTAATATAATAGGGACATTATTATTTATGATTATACTTCATATACCAATTGAATATATAGTAACAAATATTTCAGATGATCCACAAAGAAGAATAGCTAATGCTCATACAATATTTAATATTACAAATGTTTTAATTCAATTACCATTTGCAGGATTTATTGTAATGGCAGCTAAAAAATTAGTTCGTGGTGAAGACGCAGAAGTAGCTGGATTAAAATATTTAGACTCTAGAATAATAGAAACACCTTCAATTGCTGTAGGAATGGCATCTAGAGAAGTTTTAAGAATGGGTAAAATAGTAAAAGAGAACTTAAATACTGCAAAAAAAGCATTCTATAATAATGATGAAAAATTAACTATAAAAGTTTTTGAAGAAGAGAAAAGAATAAATCAATTAGAAAGAGATATAACGGAATATTTAGCTGAACTTACTAGAGCATCATTAACATATGAACAACATGGAACATTAACTACACTTTTAAACACTGTAAATGACTTAGAGAGAGTTGGTGATCATGCAGATAATATGGCAGAGCTTGCTCAATATCGAATAGATAATAAAGTTAAATTGTCCGACAGTGCATTAGACGAGCTTCATAAGATGTTTGAAAATGTAGAAGACGCATTCGCATTATCCTTAACAGCATTTAAAACTGCTGATGAAAAAATGGCAAGAAGAGTTATAGAATATGAATCTGTAATTGATAAAATGGAACAAAACTACAGAGCAAATCATATTAAGAGATTAAATGATTTTACTTGTAATCCTACATCAGGAATTGTATTTCTAGATACAATAAGTAATTTAGAAAGAATTTCAGATCATTCTTCTAATATAGCTTTATCAATAATTGATGCAATAGAAAATAAAGAAGTAAAACAATGATAAAAGAACCTAGTATAGGTTCTTTTTTTATAATATAATAGAATCGAAGAATTAATAAATGTTTAATGGGGGTTAGATTTATGAAAAGTAAAGTTTACTTTATTGATTTCAAGGCAGACAAAGAGCAAGATAATATTCATAATAAGTTAAAGAGATTATTTGATAAAGCAGGAATAAAAAAAATATTAAGCAAACAAGATATTACAGCAATTAAAGTTCATTTTGGAGAAAAAGGAAGACATGCTTATTTACATCCAACATTTGCAAGACAAATTGTAGATAAAGTAAAAGAATATGGAGCAAGTCCATTTTTAACTGATACCAATACTCTCTATACTGGTAGTAGAACAAATAGTGTCATACATATAAAAACTGCAATTGAAAATGGATTTGCATATCCAGTAGTAAATGCACCAATTATAATAGCTGATGGATTGTATAGTAAAAATTCTATTGATGTAGAAATAAAACAGAAAAATTGTAAGACAGCAAAAATTGCAGGTGATATTTATAATGCAAATTCTATGGTTGTATTAAGTCATGTAAAAGGACATGGGATGGCAGGATTTGGAGGAACTATAAAGAATTTAGCCATGGGATGTGCTTCTGCAAGTGGTAAACAAATTCAACATTCAGATGCAAAGCCATCTGTATCTAAAGATAAATGTATATCTTGCGGGATATGTTCTAGAAATTGTCCAGTAGATGCTATAGATGTAGAGGACAAGGCAAACATAGAACATGATATTTGTATTGGGTGTGGAGAGTGTACTACAGTTTGTCCTACAAGAGCTATAGAAGTTAAGTGGGAGACTGACTCTAATGTTTTCTTAGAAAAAATGGCTGAATATGCATACGGTGCTGTAAAAAATAAAAAAGAAAAAGTAGCTTATTTTAATTTTATTATGAATGTAACCCCATTATGTGATTGTGTACCATGGAATGATGTACCTATAGTAAATGATATAGGAGTACTTGCATCATTTGATCCAGTTGCAATTGATAAAGCAAGTATTGATCTTATAGATAAAGCTGTAGGAAATAAAGATAGTAAGCTTTCTCATAATCATACTAATGGTGATGATAAATTTAAATCAATACATAATATAGATGGCAAAAAAATATTAAATTATTGTCAACAAATAGGACTAGGTAGCTTAAATTACGAACTAATAAAAGTTAAGTAGATAATTTTTTAACAAAAACACAAAAAAACTTATAAAAAGTATTGTATTATCTATAACAATATATTATAATGTAATTGAATTAGAGAATTGAATATTTGCCAAATGAAAATTGCGGAAGAGATCATATATTGGCGCCGAAGGGGTAAGCTATAGAAAGCCAAACTATAGTGAAACTTTCAGGCAAAAGGACCGTTTTTGGATGGCACTCTGAAAAGCGAAAGCACCGAAGGAGCAACTCCTTATATGGAAGAATCTCTCAGGTCAAGAACAGAGCATAGGTACCTTGGGTGCTTATGTTCTTTTTTAATACATTTTAAAAAAACCTTTTCCTAAGGTTGAGGAGTGAAAAAATGACAGAGTATATAATAACTAATAATCCATTAGTACATAAAAAATATAATGAAAAGTTCAAAGTAGATTATTTGGAAATATCATATATGAAAGTCTTAAAATATGTACGAGACAAAATACATGTAGGACATAAGTTATTAACACATCCTTTATCGGGTAGCATCAAGCCTAATGAGACACCATATAAATCAATTATAATATCTAAAGAAACTAATACATTAGATATAGAGTCATTAATGGTGATAGAAGATTCCATAGTTACAGCAGATAAATTTATAAATAAAATTGGAAATAGAAAATATGATGAAAATTCTTTAGAAGATTTTAAAATTGTAGATTTATCATTAATAGATAATTGTGTTAAGAAATAATAAAAATTGTTTAAAGATCTTTGTGTTAAGGTATAATTTACAATAAGGACTATATTATAAAAAGGAGTTGTAACAATGAATAAAATTTACGATGTAATTATAATTGGTGCAGGACCAGCTGGTCTTTCTGCAGGATTATATGCAGGAAGAGCAAAACTTGATACTTTAATATTAGAAAAAGAAAAGGCTGGAGGACAAATTGTAACTACTGAAGAGTTAGAAAATTATCCAGGTTCTATTGAAGATCCTACAGGACCTAAGTTAATAGCTAGAATGGTAGAACAAGTAGATAGCTTTGATGTAGAAAGAAAAATTGATGAAATTACAGAAATAGATTTAGAAAAAGAAATAAAAGTAGTTAAAGGAAGTAAAGGTGAATATCAAGCTAGATCTGTAATAATAGCAGCTGGAGCTAAACCTAGACTTTTAGGATCACCAGGAGAGAAAGAACTTACTGGTAAAGGAGTTTCATATTGCGCTACATGTGATGCAGCATTTTTTGAAGATTTTGACGTATATGTAATTGGTGGAGGAGACACAGCAGTTGAAGAATCACTATTTATATCTAAATTTGCTAGAAAAGTAACTATAGTTCATAGAAGAGATGAACTTAGAGCTGCAAAATCTATTCAAGAGAAAGCATTTAAAAATGATAAAATAGAATTTATTTGGGATACTGAAGTAAAAGAGATAAAAGGTGATGGTATCGTTGAATCAATGGTACTTAGAAATAAAAAAACAGGTGAAGAAACTGAAATAGTTGCAAATGAAGATGATGGTACATTTGGAATATTTGTATTAGTAGGATATCTTCCTCAAAGTGATTTATTCAAAAATGTAATTGATATGGATGACAGAGGTTACCTATTAGGTGATGAAAATATGCATACAAATATTGATGGAGTTTTTGTTGCGGGAGATATAAGACAAAAATCTCTTAGACAAGTAGTAACTGCTACATCAGATGGTGCAATTGCAGCAATTCAAGCTGAAAAGTATATTGGAGAAAATTTTGAGGAATAATATTTCTCATTATTTAATAAAGAACTATTTAAAAGGAGGGTATAAAAATGTTAGAGGTAGATAAAAAAACATTTGAAGAAGAGGTTTTAGAAGCAGAGGGTTATGTATTAGTAGACTTTTGGGGTAAAAGTTGTGAACCTTGTAAAGCACTTATGCCACATATTGAAGAATTAGAGGAAAAATATGCTGATAAAATCAAGTTTGTAAAACTTGATACGTCTTCAGCTAGAAGACTTGCTATAAAACAAAAAGTATTAGGTCTTCCTACAATTACTATCTATAAAGATGGAGAAAAGCAAGATGAGCTTACCAAGGAAGATGCTAAGCCAGGAAAAATTGAAGAAATGATAAAAAAATATATATAAATTTTCTAAGACTATTAAATAGTCTTAGCCAAACAAAAAGAGGAGGTGAAATGTATGCGCCTGGAATTAGGTAATATCCATATTAAGGATGTTCAATTTGGAGAAGAAACAAAGGTTGATAATGGCGTACTTTATGTAAATGAGAATGAGCTTAAGAATCTATTATTAGAGGATGAGAACATTACTAATATTAGCATAGAGATGGCTAGACCAGGTGAAAGCATTAGAATTACACCTGTAAAGGATGTAATTGAACCTAGAGTTAAGGTAGAAGGTTCTGGAGGAATTTATCCAGGAGTATTATCAAAGGTAGGTACAGTGGGTTCAGGAAGAACTCATGTCTTAAAGGGAGCAGCAGTCGTAACAACTGGTAAAATAGTTGCTTTTCAAGAAGGAATTATAGACATGAAAGGACCTGGAGCTGACTATACACCTTTTTCTAAGCTAAATAATGTTGTTATTTCTATTGATGTTAAAGAAGATCTAAAACAACATGAGCATGAAAAAGCACTTAGAATGGCAGGACTTAAAGCTTCTAAATATTTAGGAGAAGCTGGTAAAGATATTGAACCAGATGAGGTTAATGAGTATGAAACTTTACCACTTTTAAAAAGTGTAGAAAAGTATCCTGACCTTCCAAAAGTTGCATATGTACAAATGCTTCAAAGTCAAGGTTTAATGCATGATACATATGTATATGGTGTAGATGCAAAGCAAACTCTTTCTACAATGATTTATCCAACAGAAATAATGGATGGAGCAATAATTAGTGGAAATTGTGTTTCTGCTTGTGACAAAAATACAACTTATCACCACTTAAATAATCCAGTAATTCATGATTTATTTGAAAAACATGGAAAAGAAATAAATTTTGTTGGTATGATCATAACAAATGAGAATGTTTATCTTGCAGATAAGGAAAGATCATCTGATTGGTCAGCTAAATTAGCAGAATATCTAGGATTAGATGGAGTAATCATTTCTCAAGAAGGTTTTGGTAATCCAGATACTGATTTAATCATGAACTGTAAGAAGATTGAAGATAAAAATATTGACACTGTAATAATAACAGATGAGTATGCGGGTCGTGACGGAGCAAGTCAATCTCTTGCTGATGCAGATCCTAAAGCTGATGCTGTTGTAACAGGTGGAAATGCTAATGAAACTATTGAATTACCACCAATGGATAAAATTATAGGTCATGTTAATGTAGTAGATACTATTGCTGGTGGATTTGATGGAAGTCTTAAAGAAGATGGTAGTATATTTGTAGAAATACAAGCAATAACTGGTGCTACCAATGAATTAGGATTTAACAAGTTAACTAGTAAAGGATATTAATATAAAAAATATAATTCACAATAGAAAGGATGTTAAAGATGAGCTTATATGATGGCAAAAAAGTTGTTATTATAGGGGACAGAGATGGAATTCCTGGTCCTGCTATGGAAGAATGCCTAAAATCAACAGAAGCGGAAGTTGTGTTCTCATCAACTGAGTGTTTTGTCTGAACTGCCGCAGGAGCAATGGACTTAGAAAATCAAAAGAGGGTTAAAGATATTACTGAAAAACACGGTGCAGAAAATGTAATCGTAGTTTTAGGTGCTGCTGAAGCAGAAGCTGCAGGATTAGCTGCAGAAACTGTAACAGCTGGAGACCCTACATTTGCTGGTCCATTAGCAGGAGTCCAGTTAGGACTTAGAGTATATCATGCTGTAGAACCACAATTCAAAAATGAAGTAGATGAAGAAGCATATGAAGACCAAATTGGTATGATGGAAATGGTTCTTGAAGTAGATGAAATAATTGAAGAAATGAAAGATATAAGAGAAGAATTTTGTAAATTTGATGACTAATAAATACACCCGAAAAATTCGAGAGGGGGGAAATAATGAGTAAATTAAAAGTAGTTCATTACATTAACCAGTTTTTTGCTGGTATTGGTGGTGAAGAAAAAGCAGATTATAAACCAGAAGTAAGAGAAGAAGTAGTAGGTCCTGGTATGGAACTTGCTAAAAGATTAGGTGATGAAGCTGAAATAGTAGCTACTATAATATGTGGTGACTCATATTTCAATGAAAATTTAGAGGAAGCAAAGTCTGAAGTTTTAGATATGGTAAAGAAGTATGATCCAGATTTATTCGTTGCAGGCCCTGCTTTTAATGCAGGTAGATATGGAGTAGCATGTGGTACTATAACTGCTGCTGTGAAAGAAAACTTAAATATTCCTGTATTAACTGGAATGTATGAAGAAAACCCTGGTGCAGATATGTTTAAAAAGGATGTATATATAGTAAAAACTAAAAATAGTGCAGCAGGTATGAGAAAAGCAATCAAGACAATGGTGCCTTTAGCTTTAAAACTTGCTAAAGGAGAAGAAATAGGTTCTCCAAAAGAAGAAGGCTATATGCCAAGAGGTATTAGGAGAAATTATTTTGCTGATGAAAGAGGATCAAAGAGAGCTGTAGATATGCTCATCAAGAAGTTAAATAATAAAGAATTTGAAACAGAATATCCTATGCCTAGTTTTGATAGAGTAGATCCAAACCCAGCAGTTAAGGATATAACTAAGGCTAAAATAGCATTAGTTACTTCTGGAGGTATAGTACCAAAAGGAAATCCTGATCATATAGAATCATCAAGTGCATCAAAGTACGGTAAATATGATATAGATGGTGTACAAGACTTAACATCTGAAACATATGAAACTGCACATGGTGGGTATGATCCTGTTTATGCTAACGAAGATTCAGATAGAGTACTTCCAGTAGATGTATTGAGAGATTTAGAAAAAGAAGGAAAAATCGGAGAACTTCATAGATATTTCTATACAACTACAGGTAACGGTACAGCGGTTGCAAGCGCTAAAGCCTTTGCAGAAGAATTTTCAAAAGAACTTTTAGCTGATGGTGTAGATGCTGTTATATTAACTTCTACCTGAGGCACCTGTACACGTTGCGGTGCAACAATGGTAAAAGAAATTGAAAGAGCAGGACTACCAGTGGTTCATATATGTACAGTAGTTCCTATTTCATTAACAGTTGGAGCAAATAGAATTGTTCCTGCAGTTGCAATACCTCATCCACTTGGAAATCCAAGTTTAGAAAGCAATGATGAGAAAGCAATTAGAAGAGATTTAGTTGAAAGATCATTAAAAGCTTTAGAAACTGAAGTAGATGGACAAAAAGTATTTGAATAAAATTTAGGGTGATAGAAATATCACCCTTTTTAAAAACCAATAAAATTTATGGAGGTGAATATAATATGTCATTTTCAGTAATAAAAGGTACAGGATATGTATTAGTTCATACACCAGACATGATAATGCATAATGGTACTACTCAAACTACAGAAAGACATGTTAATCCAGATTCAGATTATTTAAAAAAGGTTCCAGGTCACTTAAGAAGTTATGATGAAGTTGTAAGTTATCCAGCAAATCAGACTTATATAGGTAATATTACTCCAGAAGAATTAAGAGGTTATAAATTACCTTGGTTTGACAAAAAAGTTGAGAATGCAGATAGATATGGAAAATTTGGAGAAATAATGCCGCAAGATGAATTTTTAGGTCTAATGAAAATAGTTGACGTATTTGATCTTGTTTTACTCGAAAACTCTTTTACAGATGATGTAAGGGAAAAGTTAGTTAAGCATCCTCTTATAACAGATGAATTAATTAATAAATTAAAAGCTGGTGAAGAAATAGCTACAATAGAAAAAGAAATAAATGAAAATCATGCTGAAGCTTTATATAACAATGGTGAGATTATAGGTTGTGTTAAAAGAGCTCATGATATAGATACGAATTTAAATGCACATGTAATACTTGAGAATTTGGTAGTAAAGGCATCAGGTGTACTATCAATGTTAAATTTATTAAATAAAAATGAAATCAATCCTGAAGATATAGATTATGTTGTAGAGTGTTCTGAAGAAGCATGTGGTGACATGAATCAAAGAGGTGGAGGAAACTTTGCAAAAGCAATTGCAGAAGTAGCAGGATGTGTAAATGCTACGGGTTCAGATACAAGAGGATTCTGTGCAGCACCAACACATGCTTTAATAGAGGCTGCAGCACTTGTTCAATCGGGTGTATATGATAATGTTGTAATTGTAGCAGGCGGAGCTACTGCAAAGCTTGGTATGAATGGTAAAGATCATGTTAAGAAGGATATGCCTATATTAGAAGATGTATTAGGTGGATTTGCAATACTTATAAGTAAAAATGATGGAGTTAACCCTATTATTAGAACAGATCTAGTAGGAAGACATACAGTAGGAACAGGTTCTTCCCCACAAGCAGTTATAACTTCATTAATTACTAATCCTTTAGACAAAGGTGATTTAAAAATTACAGACATAGATAAATATTCTGTAGAAATGCAAAATCCTGATATTACAAAACCAGCAGGTGCAGGAGATGTACCAACTTCAAATTACAAAATGATAGCGGCATTAGGCGTTAAGAGAAAAGAATTAGAAAAGAAAGAACTAATGAATTTTGTAAATGATCATGGTATACCAGGTTGGGCTCCAACTCAAGGGCATATTCCATCAGGAGTACCTTATGTTGGATTTGCAAGAGATGAAATGCTAGATGGAAATATGAATAAAGCTATGATAGTAGGAAAAGGAAGTTTATTCTTAGGTAGAATGACAAATCTTTTTGATGGTGTATCTGTTGTAATTGAAAAAAATAGTGGTACAGTTGATGAAGAATCTTCAGTATCTGAAGAAAAAATAAGAGGCATGGTAGCAGAAGCTATGAAAGATTTTGCAGCACACCTATTAAAATAGTAGGGGGTGAAAAAATGAGTGAAGAAAATGTAAAGAAAATGATAGGTAAAGTATTTGGTGATATTGCAAATGCAATTGAAACAGGTGACTTTTCTGATAAAGTTAGTATAGGAATAACTTTAATGGGAAGTGAGCATGGTATAGAAAATATCTTAAAAGGTGCAGAACTTGCATCTGAAAATTCTTCTTTTGAAGTTATATTAATAGGACCTGAAGTAGATACTAACTTAAAAGTAGTAAAGGCTGAAACTGAAGAAGAACAACATAAAGAAATGGAAAGATTATTGGATGAAGAAATTATACAAGGTGCTGTAACTATGCATTATAATTTCCCTATTGGAGTGTCTACAGTAGGTAGAGTAATAACTCCAGGTATGGGTAAAGAAATGTATATAGCTACCACAACAGGTACTTCTTCACCTCATAGAGTAGAAGCTATGGTTAAAAATGGTCTAAATGGTATTATAACTGCCAAATCTATGGGAGTAGAAAGCCCTACTATTGGAATATTAAATGTCGATGGAGCAAGACAAGTAGAAAGGGCATTAAAAGAATTAAATTCTAATGGATACGATATTAATTTTGCAGAAAGTATGAGATCAGATGGTGGGGCAGTAATGAGAGGAAATGACTTACTTACTGGTACTCCAGATGTTATGATAGCAGATAGCTTAACTGGTAATCTTCTTATGAAGATATTCTCTTCTTTTAACACAGGAGGAAGTTATGAAGCTTTAGGTTATGGATATGGACCTGGAATAGGAGAAGGATATAAGAGAAATATTCTTATACTTTCAAGAGCTTCAGGAGTACCAGTTGTATCCAATGCTATTAAATATGCAGCACAACTTGCAAAAGGAAATGTATTAGATGTATCTCAAAAAGAATATAAAAATGCAAAAAAAGCTAAATTTGAAGATGTATTGAAGAGCTTAACTAAAGAAAAGAAAAAAAGTGATGATTCAGAACAAATAATTCAACCTGAAAAAGAAGTAGTTACAGGCTCAATTTCAGGTATAGATATTATGGAACTTGAAGATGCTGTACAAGAGTTATGGAAGAATAGTATTTATGCAGAAAGTGGAATGGGTTGTACTGGACCTATTGTAATGGTAAGTGAATCTAAACTTTCTAAAGCTATAGAGATTCTCAAAAAGGCAGGTTATGCTACAGAAGGGTCAGATCCTTGTTAAACCCCAAATTTTTCTTGGGGTTTTTTTTATATTATGCTATAATTAAATAGGAAAAGCATTTCAAAAATTTGTTAAATTCTCTTAATAAAAGAGGGAATATAGAACTTGTGTCGAAGTTATAAATTTGAGACTAAAGTTCTATATAAAAACAACAAGCAAAATGAGGAGGGTATTTATGTTAAAGAAAATTTTATCTTTAATGCTAGTATTTACATTAGTCTTTACAGTAGTAGTTGGTTGTAGTACACCAGGTACTGATGAAGACAATAACGAAGGAACTGATAGTGGTTCAGAAGGAGCAGAAAGTGATCTTAAAATGGCAATGGTAACTGATGTAGGAGGTATTAGTGATGCATCATTTAACCAATCTGCTTGGGAAGGTCACCAAAAAGTAGAAGAAGACATGGGTATCAAAGTGTCATATAAAGAATCAAGTAAAGATTCTGATTATGGTCCAAACCTTGAAACGCTTCTAGATGAAGGGAATGACCTTATTTGGGGTATAGGATATAAAATGGCAGATGCAATATCAGAAGCAGCTGGAAAAAATCCTGATCAAAAATATGCAATAGTTGACTTTGCATATGAAGAAACCCCAGAAAATGTTGTTGGAGTATTATTCCAAGATGAGCAAAGTTCATTTTTAGTTGGTTATATAGCAGGGAAAATGACTGAATCTAACAAAGTAGGTTTTGTTGGAGGTATAGAAGGTGCTGTTATATCTAGATTTGAAAATGGGTTCAAAGCTGGTGTAGAATATGCTAATCCAGAGGCAGAAGTATTAGTTCAATATGCGGAGTCATTTACTGATGCAGCTAAAGGAAAAGCCATAGCTAATTCAATGTATCAAGATGATGCTGATATAGTATTCCATGCATCAGGTGGAGTAGGTGATGGAGTTATAGAAGCAGCTAAAGAACAAGATAAATGGGCGATAGGTGTAGATAGAGACCAGAATGATTTAGCACCAGACAATGTTCTTACTTCAGCTATGAAGCGTATAGATCAAGCTGTGGTTAATATAGCAGAAGCTCTTGAAAATGATAATTTCCCTAGCGGAGAAACTATCAGATATAGCTTAGAAGATGGTGGAGTTGGAATTGCGCCTACATCAGATAAGAATGTTCCTGAAGATATATTAAATGAAGTTGAAGATGTTAAACAAAAAATCATTGATGGAGAAATTGAAGTACCATATGATGATGACACATATGAAGAATGGGAATCAAATAAATAAACAAATAAATTCTAAACAAATAAATACTATTAGCTCGGGCAAGCGCCTGAGCTTTTAGGTATTTTAGAATAGGAGGAAAAATATTGAGCAACATTGATTTTAATCATAAAGTTGTAGAGATGAAAAATATAACTAAGAAGTTTGGAAATTTCACAGCGAATGATAATATAAATCTTACTGTTCATAAAGGCGAAGTTCATGCTCTACTTGGAGAAAATGGTGCAGGAAAAACTACTCTTATGAATATATTATATGGGCTTTATAAGCAAACTTCAGGTGATATATATATAAGAGAAGAAAAAATAGATATATCCGACCCTAATGTTGCAATTGGAAAAGGTATAGGTATGGTTCATCAACATTTTATGCTTGTTCAACCATTTACAGTTACTGAAAATATCATTTTAGGAATGGAGACTGTAAAAGGAATCAGCTTAGATATGGAAAAAGCTAGAAAAGATGTAAAGGAATTATCAGATAAATATGGACTTTATGTAGATCCAGATGCTAAAATAGAAGATATATCTGTAGGAATGCAACAAAGAGTTGAGATATTAAAGGCTTTATATAGAGGAGCAGAGATACTTATATTAGATGAACCAACAGCAGTATTAACACCTCAAGAAATTGTTGATTTAATGGAAATAATGAGAGGATTAACAGAACAAGGAAAAACTATAATCATAATTACACATAAATTAAAAGAAATAAAAATGATAGCAGATTATTGTACTATAATAAGAAGAGGAAAACATATTGATACTGTAGAAGTATCTAAAACATCTCAAGATGATCTAGCATCTAAAATGGTAGGTAGAGAAGTTAATTTTAATGTGGACAAAGAAGATAGAGAGCCGGGAGATGTGACTTTAAAAATAGAAGACTTAGTAGTAAAAGATAATAGAGATATAAATGCTGTAGATGGATTATCACTTGAATTGCGTACAGGAGAAATTCTAGGACTTGCAGGAATAGATGGAAATGGACAATCTGAATTAATTGAAGCTTTAAATGGTCTTAGAAAAGTAGAGTCAGGAAAGATATTTATAAATGGAAAAGATGTAACAAACAAATCTCCTAAGGAGATATTTGATAATAAAATTGCAATAATACCAGAAGATAGGCAAAAAAGAGGATTAGTATTAGATTTTACTATGGCAGAAAATATGGTTTTAGAAAATTATAACAAGAAACCATTTTCAAAAAATGGAGTTCTTAGTTATGAAAATATAGAAAAATTTGCAAAAGATTTAATTAAGAAATTTGATGTAAGACCTGAAAATGAGAAAATAAAAGCAAAATCTTTATCAGGGGGAAATCAACAAAAAGTAATTATCGCAAGAGAAGTTACTAATAATCCTGATGTACTAATAGCAGCACAACCTACAAGAGGTCTGGATGTAGGAGCTATAGAGTATGTTCATAAATCATTAGTAAATCAAAGAGATAATGGAAAAGCAGTATTATTGGTTTCATTAGAGTTAGATGAAGTATTAAATGTATCAGATAGAATAGCAGTGATATACGAAGGTAAGATAGTTGGAGTAATTAATGCCAAAGATGCAGATGAAAATAAATTAGGTCTTATGATGGCAGGAGGTGGAACAGATGGCAGATAAAAACATGAAAAAAGATAATAAATATTCTGTGAAAGAAAGATTATTTTCAAGTGGATTAACATTTACGCTTTTATCTATTTTAGTAGGATTTTTAATAGGAGCAGTAGTACTTTTAATTGCTGGGTTTAATCCATTAGATGCTTATAGAATAATAATAGAAGGTATATTTAGTAGAACAAAATATATTTCTTATGCCATTATATATTCCACACCTCTAATAATTACAGGGCTTTCTGTAACATTTGCATTTAGAACAGGATTGTTTAATATAGGAGCAGAAGGACAATTTATAATAGGTTCACTTGTAGCAGCATTAATAGGACATTTTTTAGAATTACCTTTAGTTTTACATGTAATTGCGATTCTGATAGGAGCAGCATTAGCCGCTGGATTATGGGGTGGTATTGCAGGATTTTTAAAGGCGAAATTTGGAGTACATGAGGTTATAGCAACAATAATGCTTAACTGGACTGCACTATATTTAAATAATTATATTATAATGAAACCTTTCTTTAGAAGACCAGAAAGTGAGACATCAAAAGATATATTAGATAGTGCAAGTATTACATTTGTTGAAAAATGGAAATATAGTGATGCAGGAAGAGAATGGTTAAGTGGACATCCTTATTTAAAAGATTTCTTAGCGGCTCCTGCAAATGCTGGAATTATTTTCGCTATAATTTTAGCAATAATGATATGGTATATTTTAAACAAGACTACATTAGGATATGAACTTCGTGCTGTAGGATATAATAAATTTGCAGCAGAATATGGCGGAATTAAAGTCAAAAAAAGTATTATTACATCAATGGTAATTGCTGGAGCTATTGCAGGACTAGCTGGAGCTATACAAGTAATGGGTGTAACTAAAAATGTAATAGTGTTACCACTTATGGAAGGTTATGGATTTGATGGAATAGCTGTGTCTCTTATAGCAGGAAATATGGCAATAGGAAATATTTTTTCAGGGTTATTATTTGGAGCACTTAAATATGGTGGACCTAAAATACAACCACCATTAGGGGCGCCATCTGAAGTAATTGACATAATGATAGGAACTATAGTGTTCTTTATAGCTATACCAAGAATATTTAAGATGGTACTAGAAATAAAGAACAAGAAACGAGGTGAAAAAAGTGCTAGGTGATTTAGGATTTATAATAGGAACTTCACTTATGTATGCAGCACCACTTTTATTTACAGCTTTAGGTGGAGTTATGTCAGAAAACTCTGGTGTAGTTAATATAGGTCTTGAAGGAATGATGTCAGTAGGTGCATTTACGGGAGCAGCAGTAGGATATTTCTCGGGAAATCCATGGCTTGCTTTTATTCTTGCAGGACTTGCTGCTGGAGTGTTTGGTTTACTTCATGCTATAGCTTCTGTTACATTTCATGCAGAGCAGGTAGTATCAGGTATTGCAATTAACTTTTTAGGTCCTGGTATTGCATTATTTATGAGTAGATTGTTATTTAATAACTCTACAATGACTAAATCAATAGATTTTTCTGCTAAAATGCCAAGACCATTAAATGGAGTGTTTGAGTCAAATTCTTTTTTAGACTTAGTGTTTAATCAATATGCTACTGTTTATATGGCTTTTATATTAGTTTTTATAGTTTGGTTTACATTATATAAGACAAAGTTAGGATTAAGAATAAGAGCTGTTGGAGAACATCCAGCAGCAGCAGATACATTGGGAGTTAGTGTAACTAAGATAAGATACTTATCTGTGATATTATCAGGTGTATTTGCAGGGTTTGGAGGAGCTGCTATGAGTATTGCAGTTGTTTCTAACTTTAGACCTACATTAATATCTGGTCAAGGATTTATAGCACTTGCTGCAGTAATATTTGGTAAGTGGAAGCCACAAGGTGCTATGTGGGCATGCTTATTGTTTGGAGCAGCTCAAGGACTGACTGTTTATTTAGGAGGTTCATCTATAATAAATATTTCATCACAATTATTAGCAATGCTTCCTTATTTATTAACATTAATAATTCTTACAGGATTTGTAGGTAGGGCAACAGCTCCAACTGCAAATGGTGAACCTTATCAAAAAGGTGAAAGATAAAAGCGATCATATGATCGCTTTTTTATTAATCTTTATTATGGTTAGTATGTTTAGCTTTAAGTAATCGTTTATTTTTGGTATAATGTAAATAGATAAACATATATTTATACTATAGATAAAAAAGGTTGGGGTGAAATATATGAGGATGGGATTTGATTTATCATTACAACAGACTCAAAAACTAGTTATGACTCCAGAGTTAAGACAGGCTATTAAGCTATTACAATTTAACAGCTATGAACTCAATGAATATTTAGAAACTCAAATGGAATCTAATCCTTTAATAGAAAGAGAATTAAAAAAAGATAATAAAGAAGCTCAAGAAGACGTTTCTATAGATCAAAAAGAGGAGATTGACTGGAAAGAATATTCAAATCAATATGATGATATTAGTTATAAAAAAGTCAATAGAAATAAAGAAGAATATAATTATGAAAATTTTATAACGAAAGAGGAGTCTTTAAAAGAACATTTATCTTTGCAATTAGATTTAACTCTTTCAGAAGGTATAGATAAATTAATTGCATCAATTTTAATTGAAAATATAGATAGTAATGGTTATATTACTACTACTTTAGAAGATATTTCATCATATCTAAATATAAGTACAAAAAAGATAGAAGATATTTTATATCTCATTCAAACATTTGAACCAATAGGTGTAGGAGCAAGAGATTTAAAAGAATGTTTAAAAATTCAATTAAAAAATAAAAATTTAGATAGTACTGATATCATATCTATAATAAATAATCATTTGGAAGATGTAGGAGCAAATAGATTAGGAAAAATATCAAAAACAATTGGTATAAGTATAAAAAGAGTTCAGTATCTTTGTGATATAATTAAAACACTTGAGCCTAAACCTGGTAGAGGATTTCCAAGTGACGATGATGATATAAAATATGTTAAACCTGATGTAATATTAGAAGAAATTGATGGAGAATATATAATAAGAGTAAATGATACTACGGCACCAAGATTGGTTATAAATGATTTTTATAAAAATATGTTAAATAATAAAGAAAATAATGATGCTTCTAAATTTATTAATCATAAATTAAATTCTGCTATGTGGCTTATTAAAAGTATAGAACAGAGAAGAATGACGATATTTAAAGTAGTTACTTCTATTGTGAAATATCAAAAGGATTTTTTCAAAAAAGGACAGAAATTTTTGAAGCCTTTAACTTTGAGAGAAATAGCAGATGATATAGAAATGCATGAGTCTACAGTAAGTAGAGCAACAAATGGGAAGTATATTCAAACCCCTAGAGGATTATTTGAACTAAAGTATTTTTTCTCTAGTGGTATAAAAGCAAGTGATGGAAATGTAGCTTCTACAGGTGTTAAATCAATAATAAAAGAATTAGTAGATAATGAAAATCCTAAAAAACCTTTAAGTGATCAAAAAATAGCTGATACACTTAAACAAAAAGAAATAAATATTTCTAGACGAACTGTAGCTAAATATAGAGATGAACTAAATATTCCATCATCATCAAAAAGAAGAAGATACTAGAAAATTTAAATTTTCTAGTATCTTCTTCTTTTTTTGCTTGAAATTATTTGACTTTTAAATTATAATAAACTTGAAGGCAATATTTTTTTAAGCAAAGTGGGACTAATAATAACATACGGGGCATTTTAAGTCCCATCTAATTAATTTAGGAGTGTAAAGTATGAAAGATATAATTAATCTGCAAAAAAAAATTATGCCTGAAATGATAGAATTGCTCAATAAGAGGTATAATATATTAAGAACTGTTTATTATAACTCTCCTATTGGAAGAAGAACCTTAGCAAATTCATTAGGAATAGGAGAAAGGGCAATTAGAACAGAAGTTGACATTCTAAAAAAGCAAGGGTTATTAGAAGTTAAATCTATGGGTATGAATGTTACAGAAGTAGGCATAAATATAATAGATGATTTAAAAGAATTCATTTATGAATTGAGAGATTTATCAATTCTAGAAGAAAAATTAAAAAAAATATTGAATTTAAAAAATATTTATGTAGTACCAGGTGATTTTGATAATGATCAATACATATTATCTGATATTGGAAAAGAGGCTTCAAAACACATATTAAATACCATAAATGATAATAATATACTAGGAATCACTGGTGGAACTACTATGGCTGAGGTTGCAAATAATATGCCTAATGTTCATAATCTAAAAGATATATTAGTTTTGCCAGCAAGAGGTGGAATTGGTAAGGATTTAAAAACTCAATCTAATAATATTGCGGCGAAAATAGCAGAAAAGTTGAATGGTAGTTATAAATTGTTACATATACCAGACAATATTGGAAAAGAAGCATTGGATACTCTTATGAAATTTGATGAAATAAAATCTTTGATAGATTCTATAAAAAAAATAGATGTATTAGTATTTGGAATTGGTAGAGCAGATACTATGGCTGAAAGAAGAAATCTATCTGAAGATATCATAGATTCACTTAGAACAAATAAAGCTGTATCAGAAGCATTTGGATATTATTTTGATACTTTTGGAAATATAGTAAGAGAATCAAACACTGTAGGGCTTAATTTAAAAGATTTTAAAAGAATCAAAAATGTAATAGGAATTGCGGCAGGAGCAAAAAAGTCAGAAGCAATACTTGCAATTACAGCCTTAAGAAATGATTTAACTCTAATAGTTGATGAAGGTGCAGCAAGATCAATACTTAAGAAAGTTAAATAATTAAATTTAAAATATAAAAAAATAAGAGGAGGAATTATTAATGACTATGAAAGTAGCAATTAATGGTTTTGGTAGAATAGGAAGAAATGTATTGAGAGCAGCATTAGAAGATAATGTTGAGGAGTTAGAATTTGTTGCAGTTAATAACTCAGGTAAGGTTGAAGATCTAGCACATTTATTTAAATATGATTCACTTTTTGGAAAATTTGAAGGAGAAGTGAAGGCAGAAGATGACTATATAGTAATTGATGGTAAAAAAATAAAGAAATTAAATGAAAGAGATCCTGAAAAATTACCATGGAAAGAACTTGGAGTAGATTTAGTAATTGAATCAACAGGAGTATTCAGAGATAGAGAAGGTGCAGAAAAGCATATTAAAGCAGGAGCTAAAAAAGTATTAATTTCTGCTCCAGCAAAAGACGAAGATATTACTATAGTAATGGGTGTAAATGAAAAAGATTATGACAAAGATAATCATAACATTATTTCAAATGCATCTTGTACTACAAACTGTTTAGCACCTTTCTCAAAAGTTATATTAGATAAATTTGGTATTAAAAGTGGACTTATGACAACAGTTCATGCATATACTAATGACCAAAGAATATTAGATGGAACGCATAAAGACTTAAGAAGAGCAAGAGCAGCAGCAGAAAGTATAATTCCAACAACAACAGGAGCAGCAAAAGCTGTAGGATTAGTTATTCCTGAACTTAAAGGTATAGTTAATGGTATGGCAATGAGAGTACCAACACCAACTGTTTCAGTAGTTGATATAGTATTCGAATTAGAAAATAGTGCAACAGCTGAAGAAGTAAACAAAGCATTAAAAGAAGCTGCAGAAGGAGAATTAAAAGGAATATTAGCTTACTCTGATGAACCATTAGTATCTATGGATTATAGAAAAGATCCTAACTCATCAATTATAGATGGATTATCTACTATGACAGTAGGAGATAATTTAGTTAAAGTTGTATCTTGGTATGATAATGAGTGGGGTTATTCTTCAAGAGTAGTAGACTTAGCTAAACTTATAGCAGAAAAAGGACTTTAATAAAAATAACAACCGGTTATATAGATTCTATATAACCGGTTTCACTAGTAAGCACTAATGAATATTAAAGGAGTGAATTTGATGCAAAATAAGAAGACTGTAGAAGATTTAGATATAAGAGGTAAAAGAGTATTAGTTAGATGTGACTTTAATGTTCCAATGGACGAAAATAGAAATATAACAGATGACAGAAGAATAAAAAGTGCACTTCCTACGATTAAATATATATTAGAAAATGATGGAAAAGTTGTACTTATGTCTCACTTAGGTAGACCAAAAGGTGAAGCTAAGAAGGAATTTAGTTTAGAACCAGTTGCAAAAAGACTTGCAGACTTATTAGGAAGAGAAGTTATATTTGCAGAAGATGATGAAGTTGTAGGGGAAAGTGCAAAAAAAGCAGTAAGTGAAATGGAAATTGGAGATGTAGTATTACTTCAGAATACTAGATTTAGAAAAGAAGAAAAGAAAAATGAAGAAGAATTTGCTAAAAGCTTAGCATCGTTAGGTGATATTTTTGTAAATGATGCTTTTGGAACAGCGCATAGAGCTCATGCATCAAATGTAGGAGTTTCAAATCACTTACCTTCTGCAATTGGATACTTAGTAAAACGTGAATTAGATATTATGGCTGGTGCAATTTCAAATCCAGAAAGACCTTTCCTTGCAATACTTGGAGGAGCAAAAGTAACTGATAAAATAGGAGTAATAGAAAATTTATTAGATAAAGTAGATTCTTTAATAATAGGTGGAGGCATGTCTTATACATTTTTAAATGCAAAAGGACATGAAGTAGGTACATCCTTGTTAGAAAAAGATAAGGTGAATTTAGCAAAAGAATTAATGGAAAAAGCAGAACAAAAAAATGTGAAACTTTTATTGCCTGTAGATATAGTTATAACAAAAGAATTTAAAAATGATTCAGAATATAAAACTGTAAATATTGATAGTATACCAAAAGATATGATGGGGCTTGATATAGGAGAAAAAACTAGAGATTTATTTTCTGAAGAAATAAAAAATTCTAAAACTGTAATCTGGAATGGTCCAATGGGCGTATTTGAAATGGAAAATTTCGCGAAGGGAACTAATAGAATAGCAGAAGCTATGGCTGAATCTGATGCTACAACTATAATAGGTGGTGGAGATAGTGCAGCAGCTGTAGAAAAAACAGGATTAAATGATAAAATGACTCATATCTCTACTGGTGGTGGAGCATCACTTGAACTTTTTGAAGGAAAGAAATTACCAGGAATTGAAGCTCTAGAAGATAAATAGGGGGTAATATAAAGTGAGAAAACCAATAATTGCTGGAAACTGGAAAATGAATAAAACAATATCTGAAGGTGTTGATTTTGTAAAACAAATCAAACATCTCGGAGATAACACTGATGTAGAAGTTGTGGTATGTGTACCATTTGTATCACTTGAAAGTATTAAAAAAGAGCTTAAAGGTAGTAATGTAAAATTAGGTTCTCAAAATATTCATTGGGAAGAAAATGGTGCTTATACAGGTGAAATATCACCTTTGATGTTAAAAGAAATTGGTATAGATTATGCTATCATAGGACATTCAGAAAGAAGACAATACTTTGCAGAGACAGATGAAACAGTAAATAAAAAAGTAAAAACAAGTTTAGATCATGGTATAAATCCTATTGTATGTGTTGGTGAAACATTAGAAGAAAGAGAAAATAATACTGCAAAAGAAAAAGTAAAAGTTCAAATAACTAAAGCATTAGAGGGAATAAGTGAAAAAGAAATGTCAGATATAGTTTTAGCTTATGAGCCTATTTGGGCAATAGGTACAGGAAAAACTGCTTCTAGTGAAGATGCAAATGAGATGATAGCTTTTATAAGAGATATAGTTAAGGAGAAATACGATGAAGAGATATCAGAAACTGTAAGGATTCAATACGGTGGTAGTGTTAAACCTCAAAATGTTACTGAAATTATGAATCAACCTGATATTGATGGAGCATTAGTAGGAGGAGCAAGTCTTAAAAAAGATGACTTCACTGAACTTGTAAGGTTTTAAAGGAGGACAACAATGAAAGAAAAATTAGCAGCAATAGTTATATTAGATGGTTGGGGACTTGGTAATAAATATGAAGGAAATGCAACTTTTCTAGCAAACACCCCTAATTTTGATAGATTGAAAAAATCTAATCCATATACTGAATTAATAGCTAGTGGTGAGTCAGTAGGTCTACCTGAAGGACAAATGGGCAATTCAGAAGTAGGTCATTTGAATATAGGAGCAGGAAGAATTATTTACCAAGAGTTTACAAGGATAAATAAATCCATTAACGATGGAGATTTTTTTGATAAAGAAGAATTTAATGAAGCTATAGATCATGCTAAAGGAAATAATAGAAATCTTCATTTGTTTGGTTTATTTTCTCATGGTGGAGTTCATAGTCATAGTTCTCATTTATATGCTTTATTAGAGTTAGCGGCAAAGAAAAACTTTAAAGATGTTTATATTCATGCATTTCTAGATGGTAGAGATGTACCACCTAAAAGTGGATTGTCAGATATAAAGGAACTAGAAGAAAAGATTAAGGAAATTGGAGTAGGTAAAATTGCTACAATTTCAGGACGTTATTATGCAATGGATAGAGATAAAAGATGGGATAGAACAGAAAAAGCATATAATGCAATTGTTTTAGGTAAAGGATTAGAAGCGGATAGTGCAGAATCTGCAATACAAAATTCATATGATGAAGATGTTACTGATGAATTTGTAGTTCCTACTGTTATAAAAGAAAATGATAAGCCAGTTGTTACAGTAGAAAGTGGAGATTCAATTATTTTCTTTAACTTTAGACCTGATAGAGCAAGACAATTAACTAGAGCATTTGTTGATGAAGAATTTGAAGGTTTCAATAGAGAAGAAAAAGTAGATACTGAATATATAACAATGACTCAATATGATAAAACAATAGAAAATGTAAAAGTTGCTTTTAAACCACAACAATATAAAAATACATTAGGTGAATATATAAGTAGTTTAGGAAAAAAACAACTTAGAATAACAGAGACTGAGAAATATGCACATGTTACATTTTTCTTTAATGGAGGAGTAGAGCAGCCGAATATTGATGAAGATAGAGTTTTAATTCCTTCTCCAAAGGTATCAACATATGACCTTCAACCTGAAATGAGTGCAGAACAAGTAAAAGATAAAGCTATTGAAAATTTAAATAAAAATAATTATAGTCTTATGGTATTAAACTTTGCAAATCCTGACATGGTAGGTCATACTGGTGATATTGATGCAGCGGTAAAAGCAGTTGAAACTGTTGATAAATATTTAGGAGAAGTAGTGGATGAATTAGAGAAGTTAGGAGCAAGTGTTCTTATAACTGCAGATCATGGGAATGCAGAGCAAATGAGAGATGAAGAGACTGGAGCAGTATTAACAGCACATACTACAAATAAAGTACCATGTATAGTACTTGGTGAAGGTGATGTAAAATTAAGAGAAGGTGGAATATTAGCAGATATATCACCTACAATATTAGATATGTTAAGTGTAGATAAGCCTAATGAAATGACAGGTAAATCTTTGATCTTAAAATAAATAACAAATTTAAGGAGGAAATACAATATGGATATGATAGTAGATATTAATGCAAGAGAAATATTAGATTCAAGAGGTAATCCAACAGTTGAAGTTGAGGTAGCAACTGAAAGTGGAGCATATGGAAGAGCGGCAGTTCCATCTGGAGCATCTACTGGTGCATTTGAAGCAGTAGAATTAAGAGATGGAGATAAAGACAGATACTTAGGAAAAGGTGTTATAAAAGCTGTTGAAAATGTAAATGAATTAATTGCTCCAGAACTTATAGGATTTGATATAACAGATCAAGTTGGAGTAGACATGACAATGATCGATTTAGATGGAACAGATAATAAAGGTAAACTAGGTGCTAATGCAATTCTAGGAGTATCAATGGCAGTAGCAAGAGCCGCAGCAGATTCATTAGGACTTGAATTATTCCAATACTTAGGTGGTGTAAATGGAAAAACATTACCAGTTCCTATGATGAATATTTTAAATGGCGGAGAACATGCTGATAATAATGTGGATATTCAAGAGTTTATGGTAATGCCAGTAGGTGCTAAATCATTCAAAGAAGGACTTAGAATGGGAGCAGAAATATTCCATAGTCTTAAAGCAGTATTAAAATCAAAAGGTCTTAACACTTCAGTAGGTGATGAAGGTGGATTTGCTCCAAACTTATCATCAAATGAAGAAGCTTTATCAACTATAGTAGAAGCTATAGAAAAAGCAGGGTATAAACCTTATGATGAAGTGAGATTAGCTCTCGATGTAGCTGCAACTGAGATATATGATAAAGAAAAGAAAGTATACACTTTAGCAGCAGAAGGAAAGACATTGACTTCTCAAGAAATGATAGATTTTTACAATAATCTAATAGAAAAATATCCTATAATTTCAATTGAAGATGGATTATATGAAGAAGATTGGGATGGATGGAAGCTAATGACAGAAAAATTAGGTGGAAAAATACAAATAGTAGGTGATGACTTATTTGTAACTAATACTAATAGACTGTCTAAAGGAATAAAAGAAAATGCAGCTAATTCTATTCTTATTAAATTAAATCAAATAGGTACTATAACTGAGACTTTAGATGCTATAGAAATGGCAAAAAGAGCAGGATATACTGCTGTTATTTCTCATAGATCAGGAGAAACATCAGATAATACAATAGCTGATTTAGTAGTTGCTACTAATGCTGGTCAAATTAAAACAGGTGCACCTTCAAGATCAGATAGAGTTTCAAAATATAATCAATTATTAAGACTTGAAGATTATTTATCTGATACTTCAAAGTATGATGGAATAGATGCATTCTATAATTTAAAATAAAAAATGATAAAAACAATATAAAAAAGTTTCATAAATGATAAGGATAAAATTATCCTTATCATTTATGTGTTTATAATGATTATTTGATTGCTTTTATGGCAAAGCTATGTTAAAATAGGTTTGTTAATCGTATAATAGGAGGTGGGTTTATGAGTACAGCAGCAATTATTTTTACTGTATTATTAATCATAGCAAGTTTAGTACTAATTGCGAGTATTTTACTGCAATCAGGTAAGAGTGCAGGCTTATCAGGAAGTATTGCCGGTGGCGCAGAAAGTATCTGGGGAAAAAAACAAGGAAGAAGTTATGAAGCTATTCTTAGCAAATTAACTACAGTTTCTGCTGTAATATTTATTTTAGCAGCACTTGCATTAACAGCAGTACAATAAATAATAAGGAAAAGTTAAAGGACAAAGGAGGATATTAAATTGAATCTTATTTTTTTAGCACCAATAGTTGGTGTACTAGCCCTTATATTTGCTTTTTATAAATCAAATATAATAAACAAAGTAGATGTGGGCAATGACAGAATGAAGGAAATTTCTTCACATATTCATGAAGGAGCTATGGCTTTTTTATCTCGTGAATATAAATATTTAGTAATTTTTGTTGTAATTCTTTTTGTTGTTTTAGGAATTGGTATCGACTGGCCTACAGCTATATCTTTCATAGTTGGAGCGGTTTTTTCAGCATTAGCAGGATTTTTTGGTATGAAAGTAGCTACAAAAGCTAATGTAAGAACAGCAAATGCAGCAAAAGAAAAAGGGATGAATAAAGCTTTATCAGTAGCATTTTCTGGTGGGGCAGTAATGGGTATGAGTGTGGTAGGTTTAGGTCTACTTGGTATTGGCTCATTATATTATGTCTTTTCTAAAGATGCAGAAGGTTTAGCAGAAGCACAAAAAGCAGCTAGTTACATAACTGGCTTTGGTCTAGGAGCTTCATCTATAGCTTTATTTGGACGTGTAGGTGGAGGAATATATACAAAAGCGGCAGATGTTGGAGCTGACCTTGTTGGTAAAGTAGAAGCTGGAATACCAGAAGATGACCCTAGAAACCCTGCAGTTATAGCTGACAACGTAGGGGATAATGTAGGTGACGTTGCTGGTATGGGTGCTGACTTATTTGAATCATATGTTGGTTCAATTATATCAGCTATAACACTTGGACTTGTAGCATATGCTGATAATTTTGATATGGCAATGAATGCAGCTATGTTCCCATTATTATTAGCTGCAACAGGAATAATTGCTTCTATAATAGGAACATTCTTTGTAAGAGCAGGAGAAAATTCAGATCCACAAAAATCACTTAATATGGGTACTTTAGTGAGTGGAGTTCTAACAGTAATTGTTGCATTTTTCTTAAGTAAATCATTATTAGAAACATTAGATCCATTTTTTGCTATAGTAACAGGTTTATTAGTTGGTATTATAGTAGCTAAAATAACTGAATATTATACATCAACAGAGTACAATCCAGTTAAAAGAATTGCAGATGAGTCAGAAACTGGATCATCAACAAATATTATAAGTGGATTATCTGTAGGTATGCAATCTACAGCATTACCAATACTTGTTATATCTGGTGGGATTTTAATTGCATATAATGTAGCAGGATTATATGGAATTGCTCTTGCAGCAGTTGGGATGCTTTCTACTGCAGGAATGACTGTAGCAGTAGATGCATATGGTCCAATAGCAGATAATGCTGGTGGTATTGCTGAAATGTGTGAATTACCAAGTGGTGTTCGTGATATTACAGATAAGTTAGACTCTGTAGGAAATACTACGGCTGCAATAGGTAAAGGATTTGCAATAGGTTCAGCAGCACTTACATCTCTTGCATTATTTGCATCTTATACAAAAGCAGTAAACTTAGATTCAATTAATCTTACTGAACCAACAGTTATAGTAGGGCTTTTAATAGGAGGTATGCTTCCTTTCTTATTCTCAGCTATAACTATGAAAGCAGTAGGAAAAGCTGCATTTAGTATGATAGAAGAAGTTAGAAGACAATTTAAAACTATACCTGGACTTATGGAAGGTAAAGCGAAACCTGAGTATAAAAAGTGTGTTGATATAAGTACAACAGCAGCACTTAAAGAAATGATTATACCAGGACTTTTAGCAGTACTTGCACCTTTAGTAACAGGTCTTGTATTAGGAGTTGAAGCATTAGGTGGTTTACTTGCAGGAGCATTAGCAACAGGAGTTCTTATGGCTATATTTATGGCTAATGCAGGTGGAGCATGGGATAATGCTAAGAAATATATTGAAGAAGGAAATCATGGTGGAAAAGGTAGTGAAGCTCATAAAGCAGCAGTTGTAGGAGATACAGTAGGAGATCCATTTAAAGATACATCAGGACCTTCAATCAATATCCTTATAAAGTTAATGACTATTGTTGCATTAGTATTCGCACCATTATTCATATAAAAGTTTAAATAAGAAAAGACAATCAATATTGATTGTCTTTTCTTATTTAATAGCTTAATTTACATAATTATAAATAAAAATTAATGATAAGGGTAAATATATAAGTAAACAGAGTATAATGGAGGTAAAATTATGAACATAAAAAATAAAATATTGAGATTTATGAAAGAACAAGCATATAAGCCTGTAAAGAAGGAAGAACTAGCAAATATATTTGATATTGAAAAGGATCAACTAAAAGAATTTTATAGCATATTAGATGAAATGGAAAAAGAGTGTTCTATTGTTAAAACACGAGAAGAAACATATGGAGTTCCTGAAAAATTAGGACTTAGGTTTGGAAAAATACAAGGAAATTCTAGAGGGTTTGGCTTTTTAATACCAGATGATGTTGAAAGTAGAGATGTATTTTTATCTCCTAACAATTTAAATGGAGCATTACATAATGATAGAGTTTTAGTAAGACTTTATAAAAAGGGAGATGAAGACAAAAGACCAGAAGGTGAAGTAATAAGAATAGTTGAAAGAGGAAACAAAAATATAGTAGGTATCTTTCAAAAAAGCAAAAATTTTGGATTTGTAGTTCCAGATGATGAAAAAATAAGTGTTGATGTATTTATACCTAAATCAGAATTTCAAGGTGCAAAAGATGATGATAAAGTAGTAGTAGAAATAACTAAATGGCCAGAGAAAAGAAGAAATCCAGAAGGAAAAGTAATTGAAGTTCTAGGAAATGTTAATGATGTAGGTACAGACATATTATCTATTGAAAGAAAATATAATCTATCAGAAACGTTCCCTGAAGAAGTTATGTTAGATGCTGAAAGTATTTCAGAAACAATTCCAGAAAGAGAAATAAGTAGAAGATTAGATTTAAGAGATAAAAAGATATTTACAATAGATGGAATAGATGCAAAAGACTTAGATGATGGAATATCTGTTGAAAAATTAGAAAATGGAGATTATATTTTAGGGGTTCACATAGCTGATGTAACACATTATGTTCATGAAAGTTCAACAATAGATAAAGAAGCATATAAAAGAGGTACTAGTGTATATTTAGTGGATAGAGTCATACCTATGTTACCTAGAAAACTATCTAATGGTATGTGTAGTTTAAATCCAAAAGTTGATCGTTTAACATTAAGTGTATTTATGACCATAGATAAAAATGGTAAAGTAAAAGACCAGAATATAAAAGAAACAGTTATAAATAGTAAAGCAAGATTAAATTATAAAGATGTATCTGATATATTAGAAAATAATGACGAAGAATTAATGAAAAAGTATAATGAATTTATAGATGAATTTAAACTAATGGAAGAATTAAGTAAGATTCTAAGGAGAAAAAGAGAACAAAGAGGAAGTATAGATTTTGACTTTGATGAAGCTAAAATAATTCTAGATACAGAAGGAGATCCAGTAGAAATCAAGAAATATGAAAGAAGGATTTCTAATAGAATAATAGAAGAATTTATGCTAGCAGCAAATGAAACTATAGCAGAATATATGTATTGGACTCAAACTCCTTTCTTATATAGAATACATGAGGATCCTGATGAAGATAGAATAGAAGACTTTAAAAAGTTTATATATAATTTTGGCTATAAACTTAAAGGTAATGATGAAGATATTCATCCAAAACAATTACAAGATTTACTTGAAAAAATAGAAGGGAAAAAAGAAGAAACAGTTATTAATACTATTATGCTTAGATCTCTAAAAAAAGCTGAGTATTCTCATGAAAGAAAAACTCACTTTGGATTAGCTGCTAAGTATTATACCCACTTTACTTCACCTATAAGAAGATATCCAGACTTAACTATTCATAGAATAATTAAATGGTTTATAAATAATGAAATAGATGAAAAGAAAAAAACAAAATTAGAAAAGAAATTACCAAAGATAGCAGAACATTGTTCTTCTACAGAAAGAATAGCTGATGAAGCAGAGAGAGAAACAGATGAACTTAAGATGGTAGAGTACATGTCCAAGAGAATTGGTGAAGAATATGAAGGACTTATATCAGGTGTTACTTCATTTGGTTTATTTGTAGAATTAGATAATACTATAGAAGGTTTAGTTCATGTAAGCACACTTACTGATGGATACTATCATTATGATGAAAAGAATTATTCCTTAGTTGAAGAAAGAACAAAGAAAACTTATAGAATAGGAGATATTGTAAAAATAAGAGTAGTAAATACTAATATTGCAAAGAGGGAAATAGATTTTTTATTAGTTGAAGACAAAGAATAAACATACAAATAAAGGGGGAAATATATCATGTATCTGATATAATAGTATTATAAATTTTAAAGGGTGTATGATATGAGTATAAATTTAAAAAAGCTTCCAGAACTACCTGGAGTCTATATTTTTAAAGATAAATATAAAAATATAATATATATAGGAAAATCAAAATGTCTTAAAAAAAGAATAAAACAGTATTTTTATAAATCTAAAAATGATTCTAGGAAAATTGAGAATTTAAAATTCAATATACATGACTTAGATTATATTGTAACAGATACAGAGCTTGAAGCATTGATACTTGAAAGTAAAATGATAAAAAAACATAAGCCTAAATATAATAGTTTACTTAAAGATTTTAAATCTTATCCCTATATAAAAATAACTAATGAAGAGTTTCCAATTATTAAAACATGCTATAAAATAAAAGATGATAATGCATTATATTTTGGACCATATAATAGAAAAAATTTAGTGTATGGAGTAGTAGAATATATAAATGAATTGTTTCCTATTAGGAAATGTGGAAACAATAAAAAAAAGAAGCCTTGCCTATATTATCATTTGGGCAAATGTCTATGTCCTTACAGTAAACAAAGGGATGTAAAAGCTGAGTATGAACATATGATAAATAAAATAATAAATATTTTAAATGGAGATGGAAAATATTTATTAAAAAAATTAGAAGAAAAAATGAAATATTATTCTAAGAATCTTAATTTTGAAAAAGCAGCTAATTATAGAGACAAACTATCTAAATTTAGAACTTTAATATATAATCAAAAAATAATTTCAAAAGCTTTATCTCAAAGAGAAATAATTATAATAGAAAGAGATATAAAAACTAACAAGAAAATATATTTTATAAGAGGTGGAAGAATACTCCATACATTTAGTATATCAAGTATAAATGAAAATGTTTATGGAGATATAAGAAAGTTTTTATATCCTTTAATCAATAAACAAAAATCATATCAAGAAATATTACTTCAAGAACAAATAGATGAAGCACAGATAATTGAAACTTGGGTAAATAATAATGATGTAAAGTATGTAGATGTTGAAGAAAGTATGGATATAAATACATTAACAAATAAAATTTATACTGTACTTTCCATTCTAGATAAAGAGAAGAATGTTGTGTAGATTTGACAAAATAGCGTATTGATGGTATTATATTAAATGGACAATAAAGTTCAGTGGGTGATTATATGGCAAAAGAAAGCATTAAAATTGTATCAAAAAATAGAAAAGCAAGACATGAATATTTTATTGAAGAAGTGTATGAAGCAGGTATTGCTTTATCTGGTACAGAAGTAAAATCAATACGTAAAGGTAAAGTAAACATAAAAGAAAGCTATGCTTCTATTGATAATGGAGAAGCTTATATTAATGGTATGCATATAAGCCCATATGAACAAGGAAATATTTATAATAAAGATCCATTAAGAAAAAGAAAACTTCTTTTGCATAAAGGAGAAATTCGCAAACTTATTGGATATACTTCTCAGCAAGGCTATTCACTTATACCTTTAAGTATTTATTTTAAGAATGGTTTAGTGAAACTTGAAATAGCAATAGCTAAAGGTAAAAAGTTATATGATAAAAGACATGATATAGCTAAAAAAGATGCTAAGAGAAGAATGGAAAAATATATGAGTCCAAAGAATTATTAATATATGGGGGCGACCTGGCTTCGACGGGGGTACGGAGTATGGAGTAGCCGGAGGTTGTCGCCAAACAACCTAAAAAGTGGCAACTTAAATTAAACGCAGACGAAAATTACGCATTAGCTGCCTAATAAAGGTAGCTCACTTACTCTAATAGTCCCGCCTATTAGAGATTAAGTGTCATTATAAGCGGGGCCCTGCTTAAGGGATTCTTTGACCTTAAGTTAGTATAATTAGAGATAGTTCATCATTTAGCCTGTTGCTTGGCGATTTGATGGATGAAATTAAAGAAGCAACTGTTTCGGGAGAAACTCCATATGAAGTACCTTCGGACGTGGGTTCGATTCAGAAAGAGTCGCCTGCTAAAGTGATTTAGCAGTGAAAATCTGGCTTTATCGGTGAAGGCTAAGGAAAATCTAAGCTAATACCGAGGAGTATGTAGAGAAATCTAACAGCCCTGTATCGACTTATAGGCTACTAAGTCAATTAGATATGTAGCACTAGGATAGAAGTAGTGATTAGAAACAATCAAATAATAGCTTCTATAATACGCCAGAGAGGTTTATAAAATTAAACTTCAAGATATAGTCAGTGCCTTTAGGAAACTATAGGATAAAACGTCCCACCGCCTCCACCATAACATAAAGCCTTGATTTCGATTGAAATCAAGGCTTTTATAATGCCATGAATTCTTTATAAAATTGTTCTTTTCTTTTTCTCAATTCATCATTGTATTTTCCATTTCTAGGAGTAATCTTCTTGTATTTTTGTAATATTAATTTTGCTCTGGATTTTTTTCTATCTATAACTAAATAAGGTTCAATCTCTTTAAGTAAAATTAAAGAATCGTTGTAAATTACTCTGTAAGTAAATGAATCTTTATGTTTTTCTTTATTATAATTTTTCTTTGATATTATTCTTCCCATTTTGGTTACTATGGAATCTAGTAAGGATAATACTTCCTTCTGCATCAATTATTCCTCAAATATAAATAATTCTTCTACTGTAGTATTAAGTAATCTAGCAAGTTTTATTGCTAATTCTAATGATGGATCATATTTATTATTTTCAATAGCATTAATTGTTTGTCTTGTTACACCTACGGATTTTGCTACATCTTCTTGTCTAAATTTAAGTTCTTTTCTTAGTTTTTTTATATTATTCTTCATCTTTGCCAAGCTTCCATTTCAAATAAGTTTGAAGTCCTAAAAAAATAAGATTTTGGCTTATAAGTAGTATAAATGGGATACTAATTTCTCTAGTATTTATAAAGTTAACAATTGACCAAATAAATAAAAATATAATTGTATACAACCACGCCCATTTTATAGATATTAGACTAATCTGCATTTCCATTTCATCCATTTTTCTCATGATAAAAATACCTCCTTAATAGTTTTAAAAAGTAAAAGGTTTTTTACATATTTATCTTAACATTATTATAGGTATATGTCAAATAAGTTTTACATTATTAAAATATAATAATAGAAATTAAAGATAAGAATGGTTATATTATGTCTAAGGTAGCAAGTATGGAGAGGTTATCTAAGAACAAATTAACTGATTTAATTAGTGATTGTATTGAAGAAACTACTATTCTTTTTACTAATGTCTGGAATACATATAAATAGTTGTAATAGAAGATTCTCCATCAATTATTTATCCACATAGTGCAATAATCTAATATTATTATAGTTAAATTTTTTAATATATGGTATAATATAATTCAACAAAATATTCTAAATATTCAACCGATGTTTATACTAATCTAAAAGTGGATATCATAAACATTTATCATGTTGTGATAATTGATGAGGCTGTTGATAAAATTTCTAAGTGTATAGAGATGCAGAATAATGTTACTAAAAGAGTAATAGTTAGAGAAGAAGCTCTCGCTGATAACTTAATTGAGTTAGAATTTGAGGAATTTTGTACTGTTTAATATATATTATTTACCATTAATTTTAAACTAGAGAGAAATTTAGACAATTATATAGTTATTATAGGCTAAATTTTAAAAAAGTATTTTAATTATTATTAATATCATAATTTTATTTTTAATATAATGATGAATCATAAAGTTTTAATAATAGTAGATTTTAGTATTAGTTACTGAAAGCCCTACCATAAGTAAAAGTTCCAAGAAAATAAGAATTATATAAAAGGATGTTTTAAGAATGAAAAAAATTTTATTAATAGCTATAACTGTTTTAATATTAACTGGCTGTTCAAGAGAGAACTCTCAAGAAGGCATAATAGCAACTTTTGATGGATACACCATTACAGAAAAAGATATTGAAAAAGAGATAATATCAAGAAAAATCACAGACTTGATGACAAAAAAATTAAATGATTTAAATTCTATGCCAGAAAAAAATATTAGAGACTTTTATTTAAACTCTTTTAATGTTGAAGGAAAAGATTTAACAGAATATCAGGAACAGTTTATTAGATATCATGAAAGACAATTTAACTATGATATTACAAAAAATGAAGCTTTCAATATAGTATTAAGAGACAAAATATTATATAAGACAGCAATTAAAAAGGGATATAAAAAAACCTCAGAAAAAGAAGCATTAAAAATGATAAGAAAAGCCAACGAAACCAGTGAAAAGTTTATTGGAGAAGATAATGATAAACTTATAGAGGAATTTTCAGCCTATGAAGATGAAGTAGTAAAGGATTATGGATATGAGTCTTATGATGAATATGAAAAAAGTAGATTAGATAAATTATCTGAACTAATTACTATAAATAATATGGAGAAAGAATTTATAAATGAAATAAGGTCAAATCCGGAACTTACAGACGAACAAAAATGGATATATCCTGTAACCAGTTGGGAGAACTATACTGAACACTTAATAAAGGATGAAAATATAAATATAGTAAATAAAAACTATAGTATAGAATATTATGGGGGTTTATGGACAGGAGATTTTTAATAATATAAGTTTATTAGGAGGAATGAAAGACTAATTTGATTTAGAAATAAAAAGATTAATAGAAGAATACAAAAATTACGGTATGGATGAATATACTATAGACGATCTTATAGAAGATGAGCCTAAAAATTGCCCTCTGCAAAAAGCAGAGGGTTAATTAATTATAAATATAAAGTATAATATAAGTAGGAGTAAAAAGGAGGTTAAGGCTTTGAAATAGAATATAGGTATAGAGCCTCCAGACAATATTATGGTTATAGCTCCTAGAAATACCAAATCTGAAGACATATTAAGGATAGTGAAATCAAAAGCTAAGTTTAATATAGAAACTAATACAAAAGAACAAGAAAAATTTAAAATTGCTATGGGAAATTGGTATAGAATTATGGTATCAGAATGAATTTATAAACATTTGAAACTTTTGATTTAAATAAAAATAAATGGATAATATATATACGTTAAAGAAAGGATGAATATATATGAAAAACTTATTATATAAAGCAGCAAAGATAGCCATCGGTGTTATATTATCTATTTTTATAGCAAATATTATTGGTTTAAAATATGCTGCAACAGCAGGAGTAATATGTATGCTTAGTATTTTGGATACAAGAACTCAGACTTATATTGTAGGGATTAAAAGACTTATGACATCATTAATAGCAATAGTCTTAGCTACTATTCTATTTAGAGTAGGTGGACATAATCTACTTGTGTTAGGTGTGTTTTTAATGATATTTATACCTATACTAACTATTTTAAAAAGTACAGAGGGAATGGCAGTTAGTACAGTTTTAGTAACTCATATTTACGATATTAATACATTGAGTTGGGATATCATGACCAATGAAATCGGAATATTACTAATTGGAATTTTAGTAGCATGGGCTATGAATATTCATATGCCTAATAGGGAAAAGGAAATAAGAAATAAACAATTTGAAGTAGAAAGTCTAATAAGGACTGTGCTATATAATATGAAATTAGAATTATTAAATCAATGTTCAATAGAATTACAAGATGATAGTTTGAAAAGTCTAGATGAAACTTTAGCAGAAGGTATGGACTATGCTATTAATTTTAATAATGACTTCTTATTAAAAGATAATAGTTATTTCATCAAATACTTTAATATGAGAAGACAACAGTATCAGATTCTGGTAAATATGCAGAAAAATATTAAGGAAGAGTTTATAACTGTTGAAAAGGCAAAACCATTAAGTGATTTTACTGAAAGGCTATCTAAAGAGCTAGATGAATGTAATACAGGGGAGGATCTCTTAAAACGAGCAGATAAACTAAAGGATTATTATGAGAATAGTCAACTGCCTATAACGAGAAAAGAATTTGAAAATAGAGCTATTTTATATCAATATTTCAATGACTTAATATATTTTACTGAAGTTAAATTGAATTTCATGAGAAAGTATGGGGAAATAAAGTATTGTAATTCAAGAGAATAATAGGTTAATGATAAGTATAGATGCAGAAAACCGTATAATATATTATTATAGTTATATTTGCTAATATATGGTATAATATAACACAACAAAATATTCTAAATATTCCACCATTATTATGTGATACGATTTTAAAAATATAAGGGCGAGGGAGTACTATGAAAAAATATAGAAAAGTAATTATATTTGGGGTTGCTGAAATATTATACTTTATAATAATAGGTAAGAATGATATACAATTTACATTTATTCTATGGGCTATTCTATCTATATTTATGCTTATGCCTTATCTAAAAGATGGAAAAAAAGTAAGTTTAGGAGATGGGGGATTAGTAGGTAGAACAACAGTTAATTCTAATTCTTACATAGATAGAATGTATGGAAAGAAAATGGGAGAATCAGTTGCTGAAAAAGAGGATAAGAAAGCAGATAATCAAAGCAGAGCAAATGAAAGCACATCTTTTGTGGAATATATTTGGTACGGATATATTTTATTTAATGGCATAGGGTTTGTTATAGTAAAATTTTTGTTATAATATTTTATATAATATAGTCAGATATCATATAAAAATAAAACATTAATAAAAACCCAAAAGAAATACTATATTAATCTATAGTATTTCTTTTGGGTTTTGTTTAGAATTAGATTTGAAATGAATTATAGATTTTTATAAATGTCATGTTATCTTAATCTTAATAAAAAATGAATGAAAAGAGATAAATTTATATAAAAAAAGATAATTATTTAGTAATATGATAAAATGATTATAGTGACTTTACAGATTATTTCATATATTTATTGCTTCATTTATTTTTTCAAACAGAATAATTTTTATATGTGAAGCATGCTTTAGAAATTAAAAAAATATATACTAAAATAAAGATATTAACTTTGGAGGTACATAAATTGAAAAAGAATATAAGTTTCGTATTTACGAGAATTCTTTATATACTATTTGGAATTTACACTTCCATAGTATTATTCATTGTTTATAAAGATATAGATAGTAGTTTTACTTTTAAATTTGTAGTAGGGTATGCTTTTTTTGCCTTTTTTATGATTATATATGTACCTTTCATTACTTTTTATAATTTAAGAAAATTTAAATGGACTGAAATAAAAAAACGGTTAATTAGATTTATTTCTTTCTTTATTTTATTTGGTACTATTAATTATGGGTTTTCTTATTTATTCAGATCTTCAGACATTAACTTTTATAATATATTTTTTACTGCTCTAGGTTTATCTTTTGGTATATCATTTATTGATATAACCTTTTTAAGAAATAAGAAAAGCTAAATAGCTTCTGATTTATTTATAAGTTACAATGTATAAATAAATTATAGATATTAGAAAGGATGATTTGGAATAAAAACTAATAGAGTTAGTCCTATACTATACATAACTGCTGGAATAATAACTTTTATACCTGTTTTTATAGTTTTAGTTACAGATATTTATTTAAATTCAATTTTAACAAAAGTAATTATTTGCACAGCATTTATTTTACTTATAGCAGGAAAAATAGTAACTATAATTAAAAATAATAAGAAAGATAAAAGAACTTCAAAGGATATAGGTGTAGTTATAGGATATTTGATTGCATTATTATTATGGATTCTAAAATAAAATATGAATTTATTATTCCAGTTATAGCAAAGTATATTTTTAATGATATGCTTTGCTATATTTTTATATCGTATTGATTTTTAAAACCACAAATGATTGTTAAATAAATTACAAAACCTTAACAAGAACATTTATAATTCATATTGACAAAAAAATCACAATAAACTATACTTTAATCATAGAATATAAAGAAGCATTATATAGCTTTAAAATATTTTAAGGGGTGGATTATATGAAAACTATAGAGGTTTGTATTGGAAGTGCATGTCATTTAAAGGGAGCTTACAATATAGTTAATGGATTACAAAAATTAGTTGACGAAAGAAATTTAAAAGACGAAATTATTGTAAAAGCAGCTTTTTGTTTAGGAGAATGTACAAAAGCAGTTTCTACTAGGATAGATAATGGTCCAGTTATTTCAGTTGATGATAAAAATATAGAAGAATATTTTGAGAGAAATGTTTTAGGGAGGAAGTAAAAATGAATTTTCTTAATTTCTCTAAAGCAAATTGTAAAAATTGTTATAAATGCTTGAGATATTGTCCAGTTAAAGCTATACAAATAAAAAATGAACAGGCTACAATTATAGAAGAAAGATGTATAGGTTGTGGTCAATGTATGAGAATATGTCCTCAAGATGCAAGGAAGGTAAAAAGTGATATTAAAAATGTTAAAAGAGTATTAAATGCTAATAGAAAAGTTGTAGTAAGTATTGCCCCATCTTTTAGTGCTGCTTTTGATGTTGATAATCCTTTAAAAATTATAAGAGGACTTGAATTATTAGGTTTTAATAATATTGAAGAAACAGCAATAGGAGCTCAAATTGTAACTGAATTATATAGAGATTTTATAAAAGAAAATAATCTTAAAAATATAATAACAACTAGTTGCCCATCATCATGTTATTTAATTGAAAAATACTTTCCAAGTCTTATTGATTATACTATTCCTGTAGTATCTCCCATGCTTGCTCATGGGAAGTTAATAAAGAAAAAATATGGTATGGATTCTTTTGTAGTTTTTATTGGTCCATGTACTGCAAAAAAAATAGAATCAGATAATTTTCAACATAAAGGTGTTATAGATGCCGTATTAAATTTTGAAGAAATATTAGAATGGTTTGAAGACGAAAAAATATATTTAAATAATTTAACTCCAAAAGAATTTGACAATAGTTCAGATATTAATAGTTTAAAATATCCATTAAAAGGTGGAGTAATAGGTAATTTATTACAAGGTGAATTTAAAGAAAAATATAGTCTTATAACAGTTGATGGAATTGAAGAATGTATGCAAGTGTTTGAATCATTGCAAAATAATACTTTGGAAAATGTAGTAGTTGAAGCACATGTTTGTACAGGGAGTTGCATAGGTGGAGCTGCTATGCCAAAGGAAGAAAATGACTTTTATAAGAAGAAACTACGTGTATCAAAATATATTTCAGATAAAAATTCAGCAATAGAAGACAATGCAGAAACAAATATAAAAAATGATTATGAAATAAAAGATTTTATTAAGAAAATGTATGATAGATCATACTTTAAAGAAGAAGTATCAGAAGAGAAAATAACAAAAGTATTAAATGAAATGGGCAAATATGCAAAAATAGATGAGTTAAATTGTGGTGCTTGTGGATATGACAGTTGTAGGAAAAAAGCTATTGCAATAATAGAAGGTATGGCAGAAAAAAATATGTGTCTTCCTTATATGAGAAGTAAAGCTGAGAGTTTAAAAAATATTATATTTGAAAATAGCCCTAATGCAATAATTTTAATGGATAATGAATTAAATATTATTGAGTTCAATCCATCTGCTGAAAAATTTTTTGGTGTTGAAAGTAGTAAAATAAAATTCAAGCCAATATCAAAATTATTAGATGATGAAATATTTTATAGAGTGAAAATGGATAAAAAAAATATATATAGACAAAAGGTATATTATGATAAATATAACAAAGTTGTGCTTCAAAATATACTTTATTTAGAAAAACAAAATGTTGTCTTATCTATAATGGTAGATGCAACAATGGAAGAATCAAACAAAAAAGAATTAAATAGAGTAAAAGAGCAAACAATTGATGCAGCTCAATCTGTAATAGAAAAACAAATGAGAGTAGCCCAAGAAATAGCAAGTTTATTAGGAGAAACTACAGCTGAAACTAAAGTTATTCTCACTAAATTAAAAAATATATCTAATGGAGAAATGGGGGAGCTTTGATGAGTTACTTCATTGATGTAGCATACGATAATTTAAATAAAAAAGATGAAGAATTATGTGGTGATAAAGTAGAAATAGTAAAAGGTGAAAAAAATATAATAATAGTTTTATCAGATGGTTTAGGAAGTGGAGTAAAGGCAAATATACTATCAACATTAACAAGTAAAATAGCTGTGACTATGCTTAAAGAAGGATCAAGTCTTATAGAAACAATTAAAACAATAAGTAATACTTTGCCAGTATGTAATGTTAGAAAACTTGCATATTCTACTTTTACTATAGTTAAAATTACAGAGGATGGGTTTGTATATATTGCAGAGTATGATAATCCTCCATATTTTTTTGTTAAAAATAAAAAAATTATCCATAATTCTAAAAGAGATATTATTATAGATAATAAAGTAATTAAAGAGAGTAAATTCAAATTAGAAAAAGATGATTTACTTACAATTGTATCAGATGGAGTGATACACGCTGGTGTAGGTAAAACTTTAAATTTAGGGTGGCAATGGGAAAATGTAGCTGATTATATTCAAAGTATGTCTAAAATTAAAAAAACTGCTAAAAGCATAAGCAAAGAACTTATATGTGTATGTGATAATTTATATGCTAATCGTCCAGGAGATGATACTACTGCTATTGCTATAAAGGTTAAAGATCCAGAATATATTTCTTTATTTACAGGGCCTCCTGAGAATAAAGATAATGATTCAAATACTGTTATAAAATTCATGCAATCGAAAGGTAAAAAAATTATATGCGGAGGAACTGCATCTAAGATTGTTGCTAGAGAAATAAAGTCTGACTTAAATGTAAAACTTGATACTATGTCAATAGATGTACCTCCAATTGCAGAAATAAAAGGAATAGATTTAGCTACTGAAGGTGTTCTTACATTAAGTAAAACTGTAGAGAAAATAAAAAGCTTTATAGATCCAAACAATAATGTAAATCAAAATAGACTATTTAATAATAAAGATGGAGCTTCAATGTTGGCAGATAATTTAATAAATAATTGTACGCATTTAAATTTATGGGTAGGAAAAGCAATAAATCCTGCTCATCAAAATCCTAATTTACCAATTGATCTAAGCATAAAATTAAAAGTTGTAGATGAATTAATAATGTTAATGAGAAAACTAGGCAAAAAAGTTAGTATAAATCATATTTAAATAAGGGGTGAAAAAAATGCGAAAGTTTGAAAACTATGTTCAAGAAATAAAATATGAAGTATTAAGAGAGGTATCAAAACTTACTCTTTCTGGAGAGTTAAATGATAAAATAAATGAAATTCCTAATGTTATTGATCCTGGTCCTGAACCGAGAACAAGATGCTGTATACACAAGGAAAGAGCAATAACAGTTGAGAGAGTAAAGCTAGCACTAGGGGGAAACAAAAAAAATGATAATATAATAGAAGTATTAGATGAAGCTTGTGATGAATGTCCAATAGATAGATTTGTTGTTACTGAAGCATGTAGAGGTTGTCTGGCACATAGGTGTACTGATGTATGTCCAAAAGGTGCAATACATTTCATTAATCATAGAGCATATATAGACCAAAATAAATGTATAGAATGTGGGAAATGTAAATCTGCTTGCCCATATAATGCTATTTCTGATGTAATGAGGCCATGTAGAAGAGCTTGCAATGCAAATGCATTGTCTATAAATGAAAATAAAAAAGCAGTTATAGATAATGAGAAATGTATACAATGTGGAGCATGTGTATATCAATGTCCTTTTGGTGCTATAATGGATAAATCATATATTGTAGAAACATTAGAATTATTGAAACAATCAAGAACAGATGATAATTTACATGTATATGCAATAATAGCACCTGCTATATCTAGTCAATTTACCTATGTAGATATATCACAAGTTATTACAGGAATCAAAAAAATTGGATTTCATGATGTTGTAGAAGTAGCTTTAGGTGCTGATATTGTATCATTACATGAAACTGATGAATATTTAAAAACCATAGATAATAATGGATTAATGACAAGCTCTTGTTGCCCAGCTTTTGTATCTTATATAGATATGAATTATCCTGAATTAAAAGATAAAGTATCTAGTACTGTATCTCCAATGATAGCTGTATCCAGACTAATAAAAAAAATAGATGATAAAGCAAAAATAGTATTTATTGGTCCATGTACTGCTAAGAAGATGGAGATGAAAAGAGCAGATGTAGCAGGAAGCACAGATTATGTAATAACTTTTGAAGAACTTACTGCAATGCTTGATGCAGCAAATATTAAATTGGAAGAATGTGAAAAGGGATTACTTAATAATGCATCTTTCTACGGAAGAATATTTGCTCGTACAGGTGGTTTAGCTGAATCTATAGAGCATATTATTCAAGAAGAAAATTTAGATGTTAGATTCAATCCTATTAGCTGTGATGGGATAGAAGAATGTGATAAAGCTTTAAAGCTAGCAAAATTCAAAAAAACGGATAAGACATTTATTGAAGGTATGGCTTGTAAAGGTGGTTGTATAGGAGGAGCAGCATCTATAACACATGGTCCTAAAGATAGAAGAGAAGTTGATAACTACGCTAAGTTAGCACTTGAAACAAAAGTTAAAGATTCAGTTAGAATTTTTAATAAAGAAAATATAGATTTACACAGAAAAAAAATATAGATTAAAATGCTGCACATGGACTTGTGCAGCATTTTAATTATTTAAAGAACATATGATTATCAATTTCCAGTATGAATTCTCTATTGTTAATTATCCAATTTGAATTTGCAGTATCTGGATTTAGAAAGAACAATGAATTGCCCACTGGTTTTTTGCCTTCTAAAGCATCTATAGCTGCTTTAATACTATCTTCTGATGGATTATTAATGATAGAACCAGTTGAAACTGGAGTGAATTGTGATGTGGTTTTATTTTTTTGAAATATTACTTCTTTAATATTTTCAGGAAATTTATTTGAATTTACTCTATTTATAACAACACTCCCTACAGCTAATTTACCATCATAAGACTCGCCTTCAGATTCAGCATGTATTATTCTAGATAGCCAATAAAAGTCATCATAAGAATAAATTTTATATTCATTTAGATTATTTTCATTGTAATTATCAGTATTAACTCCTAAAACCTCTACAGGATATATTTTTCCATTAATAATTCTATATTTCATATTAAAATTATTATTTTTATAAAGTATTGACTTATTTTGAAAATGTTTAGGAAATGTAATTAAATTCTTTTTAATATTTGGATATAAAGTGAATTTTTCAGCAAATATAAAATTTGTAGATAGAATAAATATTAGCATTAAGGTAATTAATGCTACATTTAACATAAATTTTCTTTTGATTATTCTCACCTCTTTTAGATAAAAATATTAATTTTTGACTACAATAAAGTATACCCAATCAAAATTATTTTAAAATTTTCTTGCATACAACTTCAAAATAACTTATAATATTTATAAGAATTTTCAAAAAATATAAGAGAAGGAAGTGAAAAGATGAAAAAAATTGGATTATTGCCTAAACTAATCATAGGAATCATTTTAGGTATTATTATTGGTCTTATTTCAAAGCAATTAGGAAACTTTATTGTAGTTAGATTTCTTAGTACATTTGGAAACATATTTAGTAATTTTTTAAACTTTATTATTCCTTTAGTAATAATTGGATTTGTAGCTCCTGGTATTGCTGAACTTGGTAGAGGAGCAGGGAAATTACTTGGTATAACAGCTTTATTTGCATATGTGTCAGCAGTTATAGCAGGTGTAATGGCATTTTTTATAGGTTCTACAATACTTCCAAATGTAATAACAAGTGGTGATTTAGCATCAGCTAGTGAAGTAGATGTATCTCCATATTTTGAAATAACAATAGATCCGATGATGGGGGTTATGACTGCACTTGTAACAGCTTTTGTATTAGGTCTTGGAATGGCTTATATTAAAAGACAAAGATTATTAGAAGTTATGCAAGATTTTCAATCTATTATTCAAGGTGTAATAAACTATGTATTAATTCCTCTTATTCCACCATATATAGCAAGTATATTTTCTAAAATAACAGCTACTGGTGAAATATTTAATACAATAAAAACCTTTTCATCAGTATTTATATTATTAATAACACTTCAAATTATATATATTATTGTTCAATATTCTATAGCTTTTTTCTATACTGGAAAAAGTCCTGTAAAGAGTATAAAGAATATGTTACCAGCATATTTTACAGCTTTAGGAACTCAATCATCAGCGGCTACTATACCTGTAACTATACAATCTGCAAAGAAGAATGATTTAGATGAAGATATAATTGACTTTGTAATTCCTCTTGGTGCTACAATTCATCTTGCAGGAGATACTATTACTCTAGTGCTTGCTTCTATGGGTGTAATGTTAATGAATGGAAATACTCCTACCTTTGCTACAATGTTTCCATTTATTCTTATGCTTGGTATAACCATGGTTGCAGCTCCAGGAATACCAGGAGGAGGAGTAGTGGCTGCACTTGGATTATTAGAGACAATGCTTGGGTTTGGTGCTCAAAAACAAGCTCTTATGATAGCACTTCATTTTGCACAAGATAGTTTTGGTACTGCAACAAATGTAACAGGTGATGGTGCTATTGCAATAATCATAAACAAATTTGCAAAAATGACCAAAAAAGAAAAAGTATGATATAAAAAGATTTGTCATATCTTGATATGACAAATCTTTTTTAATTTAATAAAATATTTAGTATAATAGTTATTTATGGATATATATTAATATAATAGTAAAAAAGGGGTGATAGTATGTGGTCTAGAAGTGAATTAAAGTTAAATGCAAAAGCTGTACTTAAAAAATCTTATTGGAAAGCATTTATTGTAAGTATAGTAATTGCTTTAGCTGGAGGAAACGGTTGGTTTTCTGGAGGAGGATCTGGAGGAGCTACTAGTGGTAGCAATGAATTTAGCAATAATACAAATTCAATTCCTAGTGAAATTTTTCCAGAAATAATATTTATTATATTATTTGTAGCTTTATCAGTTATTGCTGTTGTTATGATTTTTAGAATATTTCTTGGATATCCACTTGAAGTAGGAGGTAAAAGATACTTTGTAAGTTCTACTGAATACGAATTTAATATGAATTATTTAGGATACATATTTGAAAAAGGAATATATTTAGATACAATTAAAACTATGCTTTTAAGAGGAGTATATAATTTCTTGTGGTATTTGTTATTAATAATACCTGGAATAATCAAAGGATATTCTTATAGCATGGTACCATATATATTAAGTGACAATCCTAATATAGGAGCTAAAAGAGCAATAGAACTTAGTCAAGATATGACTAGAGGACATAAATTTGATATGTTTATTTTAGATCTTTCATTTATAGGTTGGTATTTATTAGGAGTACTATTATTTATAGTGGGTATATTTTTTGTATTTCCTTATGTGAATGCTACTTATGCAGAACTATATAAAGTATTAAGAGAATATGCAATAGCTAAAAATTATACTACAGAGATGGAATTAAATATAGATAACCTAATAGAGCAGTAAAATATATTAAATGAAAAAAAGTATATAAACTATTGCAAAATATATTATATAGTTTTATAATATATACTATAAAAAAATAATTTTAGGGCAATGGCGTCCAAAATAAAGGGGTATATAAACCTTTTTGTTTTGGACCTTTTTTATTGTCAATAATAGGAGGAGAATATGAAAAAATATACTAAAGAACAATTAATAGAATTAGTGCAAAAAGAAAGTGTGGAGTTTATACATCTTCAATTTACAGATATTATGGGGGTTATGAAGAACATTTCTATAACATGTGAACAACTTGAAAAAGCTCTTGATAATGAAATAATGTTTGATGGTTCATCAATAGATGGATTTGTTAGAATCGATGAATCTGATATGTATTTAAGACCTGATTTAGATACCTTTAGAATATTTCCATGGTCAGGAGAATATAAAGAAGCAAGGTTAATATGTGATGTATATAATTCAGATGGAACTCCATTTAAAGGTTGTCCTAGAAATGCCTTAAAAAGAACTGTTAATGAGGCGAAAGAAATGGGATACACTATGAATGTAGGACCTGAATGTGAATTCTTTTTATTCCATACTGACGAAAAAGGAGAACCTTCTTTAAATACACATGATAATGCTGGCTATTTTGATTTAGCGCCTGCAGATTTAGGTGGGAATGCAAGGAAAGATATGATTATAACACTTAAAAAAATGGGATTTAATATAGAGGCTTCCCATCACGAAAATGCTCCTGGACAACATGAAATAGACTTTGAGTATGCAGATGCAGTAACTACAGCTGATAACATAATGACTTTCAAAATGGTAGTAAGGATAGTAGCCCAAAGACATGGACTACATGCTACATTCATGCCTAAGCCTAAAAACAACATGGCTGGATCGGGGATGCATTTAAATATTTCACTTGCTCATTTAGATGGAAAGAATGCTTTTTATGATGAGAATGATAAAATGCAATTTACAGATGTAGCATATAGTTTCTTAGGTGGGTTATTAACACATGCAAAAGCTTTTACAGCCATAACAAATCCTACTATAAATTCATATAAAAGATTAGTAGCTGGGTATGAAGCACCTGTTATGATAGCATGGGCTGAAGGGAATAGAAGTCCACTTATAAGAATACCTTCTAAAAAAGGAGCTTCAACTAGAATAGAACTTAGAAGTCCAGATCCATCAGCTAACCCATATTTGGCTCTTGCTGTAACATTAAAATCAGGTATTGATGGGATAAAAAATAATATTAGACCAACAAATGGTGTAAAGAACAACTTATATGATATGGAAGAACAAGATTTGAGAGATCAAGGTATTGATAGATTGCCTACAAATTTAAAAGAAGCACTTATAGAATTCTCTAAAGATGAGTTTATGAAAAAAGCACTTGGAAATCATTTATATGAAAGAACTATTGATGCTGCTCTTTATGAGTGGAATAAATACTCTAAATTTGTAACAGAATGGGAAATAGATAGATATTTAATGAAGTTTTAGTTGTATAATTTAATAGATATAAATATAATAAATATATATATTTAAAATTCTGGAGTGGTTATATATGTCTAAAGGACAAATTTTAATCTGTGATAGTAGTGAGTATATTCGGAAAAACATAAAAAATCTATTATATAAAAGAGGGTATAAAGTTTATCAAGCTACAAATGGATTAGAAACTTTAAGACTTGCTAGAACAATATATCCGGATATTGTTATTTTAGATGTGAATTTATGGGGTATGAATAGTTTTAAAGTAGGTAAAATAATAGAAGAAGATAATATCTCTACTGTACTTTATATGACTAACAATTTAAGCTCTGCATTTTTAAAGCAAATAGAAACTATGAAAGTATATAGTTATATTAAAAAACCTATAATAAATGAAAACTTATACCAAATGGTAGAATTTGCAATCTTTAATTCTAACAGAATTAAAGATTTAGAAAAAAAAGTTGAGGATTTAAACTTAAAATTAGAATCAAGGAAAATTATTAATAAAGCTAAAATAATATTAATAGAAAAATATAAAATTTCTGAGAATGAAGCTTATAATAGAATCAGAAAAAAAAGTATGGATAGAGGTATTAGTATGGAAAAATTATCTACTGAAATAATTTCAAATTTTAATAAAAAAACTAAATAATTTTTTATAAATATATATTTTTTATATTGATTTATTAAAACTAAATAGTTATAATTTATTTCATAATACATTTTATTAAATATTTATGTAAATAAAGGATACGAAAAAGTGAACGTTTAATTTTAACAAAAATTTGACAGAGGAAAAAGTTGAAAATATCTTAGTACTTTTAAAAGAAGAATATGCAGTATATTGTGATGCTGATTTAAAAGATATGACTGAAGATGAGGTTGACATTCTAATTGATTTGATTTTTAAATAATATAAAAATAAGGGGATATTAATGATTTATTTATTTATTTTTTTCGCAAAGATAATTGAAGTATCATTTATGACTTTAAGGGTTGTTTTTATAACTAAAGGAGAAAAGGTATACGGTTCAATTATAGGGTTTTTCGAAGTAGTAATTTGGCTTGGTCTCATTGGGAGTGTACTTGATGGGATTCAAGATGATCCATTGAGAATGATAGCTTACTCATTAGGATTTGCATGTGGAAATTATGTGGGTTCATTTATAGAAGAGAAATTAGCTATAGGTCTTATGACTATAAATATAATTGCTACAGAAGATAATGGTAGAAAACTTGCAAATATTTTAAGAAATAAAAAAATTGGGGTTACTGTAGTAGATGCAGAAGGTATTGAAAAATCAAGAAATTTACTTATAATTCATGCAAAGAGAAGAAGAAAAAGTGAAATATTAAAACTTATTGATGATACAAACATACCTGCTGTTATATCAGTTAATGATACTAAAGTAATATATGGGGGATATGGAATAAGGAAATAACTACAAAAAATTGTAGTTATTTTTTTGATTAATTATTTAAAATAGGGTAAAATTAAACTATATTACATATAGGAAGGTGACTAAGATGAAATGGTTAGAAAAATATAATCATTGGTTAGAAAATGAAAATATTGATGAAGAAACTAAAAAAGAATTAAGAAGTATAGAAAATAATAAAGAAGAAATAGAAGAGAGATTTTATACAGACCTAGCTTTTGGAACAGCAGGATTAAGAGGTAAAATGGGTGCAGGAACTAATAGAATGAATAAATATGTGATATCACTTACAACTCAAGCTCTTGCAGAAGTAATAAAAGAAGAGGGAGAAGAAGCATGTAATAAAGGAGTAGCCATAGCATATGATGTAAGACATAAATCTGATGAATTTGCAAAAATAGCATCACTTGTTCTTGCAAATAACGGGATTAAAGTATATTTATTCGAGGATATAAGACCTACCCCTGAACTTTCTTATGCAGTAAGAAGATTTAAAACACAAGCTGGCATAGTTGTAACAGCAAGTCATAATCCTAAAGAATATAATGGGTATAAAGTATATTGGAAAGAGGGTAGTCAGATATTATCTGATATAGCTGAAAGAGTTACAGAAAAAATATCTGAAATTAATGATATTGCTGGGATTAAAGCTATGGATGAAAAAGAAGCAAAAGAAAAAGGATTATTGGAGATAATAGGAACAGATATTGATGATGAGTATCTTTCAAAAGTTAAAGAGTCATCTATAAGAAATAATATTAATAAAGATATAAAAATAGTATATACTCCACTTAATGGTACAGGTTACATACCTGTGACTCGTGTATTAGATGAAAGCGGATTCAAAAATGTATATGTAGTGGAAGAACAAGCTGAACCAGACCCTACATTTGCTACAGTTGGTTATCCAAATCCTGAAGATACTAAAGCTTTTAAATATGCGATTAATTTAGGAAAAGAAAAGAATGCAGATATACTTATAGCTAATGACCCAGACTGTGATCGTATGGCTTGTATGGTAAAAGATAATAACAATGAATATGTATCTATAAATGGAAATCAAACAGGAGCAATTCTTATAAAATATATATTAGAAGGATTAAAAGATAAAAATGAATTGCCAGAGAATGGGGTTATAGTTAAATCTATAGTTACAGGTGATTTAGGTAAAAATATAGCTAAAGCTTTTGGTATAGAAACTATAAATACACTTACAGGTTTTAAAAATATTTGTGCAAAAGCAAATGAATTTGAAAAAACAGGAGAAAAAACTTTTATATTTGGATATGAAGAAAGTATAGGTTATGTATATGATACTTTTGTAAGAGATAAAGATGGTGTAATAGCTTCAATGTTAATAGCCGAGGCAGCTGCATATTACAAACAAAATGGCAAAAATTTATTAGAAGTTTTAGAGGGTATTTATAGAGAATATGGATATTATAGTGAAGATTTATTTTCACTTGTTTTAGAAGGAATTGAAGGACAAGAAAGAATAGCAAGAATGATGAAGACTTATGAAGATGAATATTTAACAGATATAGAAGGGGCAAAATTAATTAATATTACAGATTATGAAAACTCTATAAGAAAAGATTTATTAAACAATAGAGAAGAAAAAATAGAGATAAATAAAACAAATGCTTTAAAATATGAACTGGATAATGAGTCTTGGTATGCAATAAGACCATCAGGAACAGAACCTAAAATAAAGATATATATTTATGCTAAAGGCAAAGATAAAAAAGATGCTGAAATAAAAGTAAATAATATAAAAGAAAATGTATTAAATAAATTAAATAGTATAGAGTAAACCTTTTTAGGTTTACTCTGTTTTTTTATCTAAATAATTACATATAATAAATTAATGTAACGAAATATACTGTTAAATTTATAAGGATTGGGGTATTTTAAAAATAGAATATATAAAGGAGGTTTCAAAATCCATGATAATAGATAAATTTAATCCTTTAGAGGATGAAATGATTAGTATATTAAATAAAGAGGGTGAAATAGTAAGAGAAGATATTTTACCTGAAATATCAGATGATAAATTAATAGAAATGTATAAAACTATGTTACTTTCAAGAATTGCAGATTCAAAAGCACTTCAATATCAAAGACAAGGAAGAATGCTTACCTATGCACCAAACAAAGGTCAAGAAGCAGCTCAAATAGGTTCAGTTGCAGCTATAGAAAAAGAAGATTGGCTTGTACCAGCATTTAGAGAATTAGGTGCTTGGTTGTATAAAGGTATTTCACTTGAAAAATTTTATCTTTATTGGTATGGAAATGAAAGAGGAAGTGAATTCAGTGAAAATGAAAAGGTTTTACCGATGGTTGTACCTATAGCTTCCCAATTACCTCATGCTGTAGGAATTGGTATGGCTTCAAATATAAAAGGTGAAAAAGATGTAACACTTGCTTATGTAGGAGATGGAGGAACAAGTGAAGGAGAATTTCATGAAGCATTAAACTTCTCTGGCGTATTTAAAACACCAAATGTATTTGTAATACAAAATAATGGTTGGGCTATATCATTACCTAGACAAAAGCAAACAGCTTCTAAAACTTTAGCACAAAAAGCTCTTAGTTATGGAATTCCTGGTATTCAAGTTGATGGAAATGATATTTTAGCAATGTATGCAGTAACTAAAAAAGCTGTGGAAAGAGCAAGAAATGGTGAAGGTCCGACACTTATTGAAGCTGTGACATATAGACTTGGTGCTCATACTACATCAGATGACCCAACTATATATAGAAAAGATGAGGAAGTGGAAGAATGGGCACTTAAAGATCCATTAACTCGTTTTCAAAAATATTTAATAGACAAAGGACTATGGTCAACAGAAAAAGACGAAAAATTAAGAGAAGAATATTCTGATATGGTAACAAAAACATTTAAAAAAGTAGAAAAAATAGGTACAGATACTGAACTAAAGGATATATTCCAACACACTTATAGTAAAATGACACCAAACTTAGAAGAGCAATACGAAAGTCAAAAGAAATATTTTGAAGGGGGCGAAAAATAATGCCATTATTAAATAATATAGGAGCACTGACTTATGCACTTGAACAAGAAATGGAAAAAGATAAATCAGTAGTAGTATATGGAGAAGATGCAGGACTTGAAGGTGGTGTTTTTAGAGCCACTAAAGGGTTACAAGAAAAATTCGGTGAAAAAAGAGTGTTTGATACACCATTAGCTGAAGCTGGAATTGTAGGTTCAGCTGTAGGTATGGCAATAAATGGGCTTAAGCCTGTAGTAGAAATACAATTCTCAGGATTTATGTTACCTGCATATAATCAAATAGTAGCTCATGTTGCAAGAATGAGAAATAGATCTCGCTCTAGATATAAACTACCTATGGTTATTAGAATGCCTTATGGTGGAGGAGTAAGATCACCTGAACACCATTCAGAAAGTCCAGAGACATTATTTGCACATATCCCAGGGCTTAAAGTAGTTATACCTTCCACACCATATGATACAAAAGGATTATTACTTTCAGCAATAAGAGAAGAAGATCCTGTAATATTTATGGAACCTAAGAGGATATATAGAGCATTTAAACAAGAAGTTCCTGAAGAAGATTATACTATACCTATTGGAAAAGCAAAGGTAGTAAAAAAAGGAGAAGATATTACAGTTGTAGCTTGGGGAGCATTAGTTAGAGAAGCAAGTAAGGCTATTAAAACATTAGAAGAAAAAGAAGGAATATCAGTAGAACTAATAGATTTACGTACAATATCACCTATAGATAAAGAAACAATAATAGAATCAGTTAAAAAGACAGGTAGATTTTTAGTAGTTCATGAAGCAGTTAAATCATTTGGTCCTGGTGCAGAATTAATATCTATAGTAAATGAAGGAGCGTTTCTTTATTTAGAAGCACCACCATCTAGAGTTACAGGACTTGATGTTACAGTACCTCTACCTAAATCTGAACATTTCTTTATGGTAGATGAAAGAAGAATAATGGATAAAATAAAAGAATTAGTAAAGTATTAGAGAGGTGATAAAAAATGTATAAATTTAAATTTGCAGATATAGGAGAAGGAATACATGAAGGAAAGCTTCTAAAGTGGATGTTTGATGTAGGAGATGAAGTAAAAGATGGAGATACATTATTTTTAGTAGAAACTGATAAAGTAAATGCAGAAATCCCTTCACCAGTTGATGGAGTAATAAAAAAATTACTTGCTGAAGAAGGAGATACTATTCATGTAGGTGATGTGGTTGTAGAAATAGATGATGGTGAAGAAAGTGAAAGTTTAGAAGAGAAAAGCGAAAAAAAAGGAGAAACAAGAAAAGAAACAATAGATGAAGGAAAAGATATGGCTGGAGTTGTAGGAGAATTAGAAGTGGGAGAAGATGTATTAGAAAGTAGTGACGAAAATGAAGGAAAAGAAGAAATTACTTCTAAAAAGAAATCACTAGCAACACCAGTAGCTAGAAAACTTGCAAAAGATTTAGGAATAGATATTAATAGTATAAGTGGCAGTGGTGCAAACGGCAGAGTAATGAAAGAGGATATATATAAAGCAAGTGAAATGAAAGAAAAATCTGACCAAAAAGATGATTCTAAAGGTAATAACAAAAAATCCTATATTAAAGATATAGATATTCCTAAAATTAAAATAGATGGAGAAGTAGAAAGAGTTAAAGTTTCTAAAATGAGAAAAACTATTGCAGAAAATATGGTATTGTCAAAATCAGTAATACCACATGCTTCATCCATGGATGATTTTGATGTATCAGAATTAGTTGAGTTTAGAAAAGAGCAAAAAGAAATTGCTGATAAACAAGGTATAAAACTAACGTATATGCCATTTATAATTAAAGCAATAACTCTTGCATTAAAAGAATATCCAATATTAAATTCAAGTTATGATATGGAAAATGAAGAAATAATATTGAAGAAGTATTACAATATTGGTATAGCAGTAGATACTCCAGAAGGGCTTATGGTACCAGTTGTTAAGAATGCCGATAGAAAAGGTATTTTAGAAATATCAAAAGAAATGAATGACTTAATAGAAAAATCACAAAATAGAACAATAGGGTTAGAAAATCTTCGTGGTGGAACATTCTCTATAACTAATTATGGAGCAGTAGGTTCTACTTATGGAGTACCAGTTATAAAATATCCAGAAGCAGCAATATTAGGCATAGGTAGAATAACTAAAAAACCTGTAGTAAAAGATGGAGAAATAGTTATAAGAGATATTGTTCCTATTTCTTTAAGTATAGATCATAGAATAATAGATGGTGCAGATGCAGGTAGGTTCTTAAATAAAGTAAAAGAATATTTACAAGACCCTATGTTATTGTTATTAAGTTAGGAGGTATACAAATGACTAATTATGATATTTCAGTTATAGGTGGAGGTCCTGGTGGTTATGTAGCTGCTATAAAAGCAGCTCAAATGGGTGCAAAAACTGCTATTATAGAAGATGGGAATATTGGTGGTGTGTGCTTGAACTGGGGCTGTATACCTACTAAAACATTGCTTAAAAGTGCAAAAGTATATAAATATATGATGAACTCAGAAAAATATGGTATAGATTTAGAAAATAAATCAAATGTAAAAATAAATTGGGAAAATATGAAAGATAGAAAAAATAAAGTAGTTAGCCAATTAACAGGAGGAGTAGAGACATTATTAAAGAAAAATAGTGTTGATATATATAATGGATTTGCTAATATAATTGATAAAAACACTATAGAAGTAAATAATGAAAAAATTAATACTAAAAATATAATCATAGCTACAGGTTCTTCTCCTAGATTACCTGATATACCTGGTTTTAAAGAGTCAATGGAAAAAGGATATATTGTAACAAGTAAAGGTGTTATAGATTTAGATAATTTACCTAAAAAGTTACTAATATTAGGTGGTGGAGTAATATCAGTAGAGTTTGCTACACTATATAATGCCTTAGGAACTGAAGTTACAATCTTACATCGCTCTGAAAAGATTCTAAGAAGTCTGGATGATGATATAAGTAAAAAGATGAATAGAATATTGAAAAAAGATGGTGTAAAAATAGTATATAATTGTGATATACAAAAAATAGAAGATAACAAAATTATGACTATAGTTAAAGGAAAAGAAAAAGTATTTGAAGGTGACAAAATACTTACTAGTATAGGTAGAGTACCAAATTTAAAAGGCCTTGAAAATATTGATATCAAAAAATATAAAAAAGGCATTATTACAGATGAGTATATGAGAACAAATATTGACAATATATACGCTATAGGTGATGTAAATGGAAAATATATGTTAGCTCATGTAGCAAGTGCTGAAGGAATTTCAGCAGTTGAAAATATATTAGGTGAGAAATCTACTATAAACTATAATACAGTTCCATCTTGTATATATAGTTTCCCTGAAATTGGAGTATCAGGTTTAACTGAAAAAGAAGCCAAAGAAAAGGGATATGATGTAATAACTAGCACATTCCCATTAGCTGCAAATGGAAAAGCACTTGCAGAAGGTGAAACTGATGGATTTATAAAGATAGTTTCAGATGATAAATATAAAGAGATATTAGGAGTTCATATTTTAGCTCCAACAGCTACAGATATGATTGCAGAAGCTGTAACTACTATGGAACTTGAAGGAACAGCCTATGAGCTTGCTAAGGCTATACATCCACATCCTACATTATCAGAAACAGTAATGGAAGCAGCTCATGGAATAATAGACAAACCAATTCACATATTCAGATAAAAATAGCAGCCAAGGCTGCTATTTTTATCTGAATAATTAACTAAAGAGACATTCTAAAATATCATCTTTATTTATATTATAAAAATATTTTTTAATGTCTATATCATCAAGTATATTTTTTATATCTTCTATTTTATATTTCTCACCTATTAATTCATTTTCTAAAGAACTAACATCTTTATCCCCAAAGAAGTCTCCATAGATTTTTAAGTCTTTAATTTTACCATCTTTAACAGTAAATCTTATATCTAAAGAGCCACCTTCAAAGCGCTTTTGTTTTTGAATTTCAAATTCAGGACTTTCACCAAAATTCCATTCCCATTTATCATATCTAGAGTTTTTAAGTTCCTCAATTTCCCTTAACTGTTTATCACTTAACTTATATTCTTTTTCTTCTATATCATCAGTATCCAATATAAATTTTAAAAGAATCTCTTTAAATTCATCCATAGACACCTTTTTTTCTAAATGAGGTAATATATTAGTCACTCTACTTCTAATAGATTTTATACCTTTAGATTTGATTTTTTCATCACCTACATTTAAAACTTCTACAATATCTTCTAATGTAGAATCAAAAAGGATTGTCCCATGATGAAGCATTTTATTTTTATAGAAATATTGTGCATTACCGGAAACTTTCTTGCCATCTACTACAATATCATTTCTTCCATGAAAAACAGCATTAACACCTAATTTTTGTAATGCATCTATTACAGGTTGTGTAAATGTTTCAAAATTGTTTACATTTGATTTAAAGTTTTTAGTTATAAAAGTAAAGTTTAAATTTCCAAAGTCATGATAAACAGCTCCACCACCAGATAGTCTTCTAACTATATTAATATCTTTTTTTTCAATATAATTTTTATTAATTTCTTCAATAGTATTTTGGTTTCTTCCAATTATTACTGAAGGTTCATTCTGCCATAATATAAGTATATCTTCATCTAAGTCTAATCCTTTTACTGCATATTCCTCTAATGCTAGATTATAATGAGGGTCAAAATTATTATTTTCTATATAAATCATATTTCACACTCCTTTTAAATTAATATATACTTTACTTATTTTTTTTTATATATTATAATAACTATAATACAATAAGGTTACAATATATTCAATAGACTATGATAGGAAGAGTAGATATAGAAAAACATTTTAGCGAGTTGATTATGGTGAAAGTTCAACATGTATACTATATTGAAGAACATCCTTGAGTTTCTAACTGAAATCTTTTGAGAGTAGGATTAGACGGATACAAACCGTTATTTTGATTAGAGTTGGTCATAAGACAACTAGGGTGGTACCGCGGAATCTTTTCGTCCCTTTTTAGGGAGAGAAGATTTTTTATTTTGCAAAAAAATAAGGAGGTAAAAAAATGAAAAATATTTTAGTAAGAGAAATTTATAAAGACAAAGAAGAATTTAAAGACAAGGAAATAAAAGTTTCAGGTTGGATTAGAACATCTAGAAGTTCTAAAAAATTTGGGTTTATAGAATTAAATGATGGAACTTTCTTCAAGGGAATTCAAATAGTAATAGGTAATGAATTAGATAATTTTAAGGAAGTTACAAAACTTTCAGTAAGTAGTGCTATAATAGTAAAAGGAAAACTAGTATTAACACCAGATGCAAAACAACCTTTTGAAATACAAGCTAGTGAAATAACTATAGAAGGAGAGTCACCTAGTGACTATCCACTTCAAAAAAAGAGACATACTTTTGAGTACTTAAGAACAATAGCACATCTTCGCCCTCGTAGTAATACTTTTTCAGCAGTATTTAGAGTGAGATCTTTAGCAAGTTATGCTATTCATAAATTTTTCCAAGAAAGAGATTTTGTATATACTCATACACCTATAATTACTTCAAGTGATGCAGAAGGTGCAGGAGAAATGTTTAGAGTAACAACATTAGATCTTGAAAATATTGAAAAAAATGAAGAGGGAAAAATTGATTCTACATTAGATTTTTTTGGTAAAGAAACATCACTTACAGTAAGTGGACAATTAGCAGCTGAGACTTATGCTCAAGCCTTTAGAAATGTATATACTTTTGGACCAACTTTTAGGGCAGAAAAGTCTAATACTGCAAGACATGCTGCAGAATTCTGGATGGTAGAACCAGAAATATCTTTTGCAGACTTAAATGATGATATGGATTTAGCTGAAGATATGATGAAGTATATAATAAAATACATCATGGAACATGCAAAAGAAGAATTAGATTTCTTTAATAAATTTATAGATAAGGGTCTTTTAGAAAGACTTACAAATGTAGCAAACTCTGATTTTGAAAGGATCACTTACACAGAAGCAATAGATATACTTGAAAAATCAAATGAAAAATTTGAATATGAAGTTAAATGGGGTATAGATCTTCAAACAGAACATGAAAGATATCTTACAGAAAAAGTATTTGATAAACCAGTTTTTGTGACAGATTATCCAAAAGATATAAAGGCATTTTATATGAGATTAAATGATGATGATAAAACTGTTGCAGCTATGGATCTATTAGTTCCAGGTGTAGGAGAAATAATTGGAGGAAGTCAAAGAGAAGAACGACTTGATAAATTAGAAGATAGAATAAAAGAATTTGGACTTGAAAAAGAAGATTATTGGTGGTATTTAGATTTAAGAAAATATGGTACTACAAAACATGCAGGATTTGGTCTTGGGTTTGAAAGAATTATAATGTATCTTACAGGAATTAGTAATATTAGAGATGTAATATCTTTCCCTAGAACTACAAAATCTGCAGAGTTTTAGAAGAGAAAAGTAATTTAATTATTATATGTAGAATATTATTTAGTATCATATGCTATTCAGGGGAGGTTAAGGTTTTATGATACAAAATTGGAATCAAGTGCTTATACCTTATGATCAAGCAGTTGAAGAATTAAAAATAAAATTTAAAAGCATAAGAAATGAATATAGAAAAATGGATGAATACTCTCCAATTGAATTTGTTACAGGTAGAGTCAAAAAAATATCAAGCATATTAGATAAATCTAAACGTCTTAATATTCCATTAGATGATATAACTGAGAAAATGGAAGATATAGCTGGTATAAGAATAATGTGCCAAATGGTTGAGGATATTGACAAAGTAGTAAATTTGATAAAAGAAAGAGATGGAAAGGATTTAAAAATTGAATATGAAAAAGATTATATAAAAAATCAAAAAGAAAGTGGATATAAATCGTATCATATAATAATTAGATATCCTGTTCATACTGCCTTTGGTCAAAGAGATATATTAGCAGAAATACAAATAAGAACACTTGCTATGAATTTTTGGGCAACTATTGAACATTCTCTTAATTATAAATTTGAAGGTAATATGCCAGAACATATAAAAATTAAATTAAAAAATGCAGCAGATTCAGCATCTAATCTAGATGAACAAATGTCTGAAATTAGAGAAGAAATAGTTGAAGCTCAAGAAATGTTTCAAGTGAAAAGTAGTTTAGTAGCAGAGATACTAAATAAAATACAAACCCTTTATTTCTCAGGAAAGGTAAAAGAAATAGATGATTATAGAGAAGAATTCTTTGATATTCAAGAACGAGGAAACTTCTATGAGTTAAGATATTTTAAAAAGAAATTAGATAAGTTAGCAGAAAAATATAATATACAAATAATACAAAAATAGGTACTCCAAATGGAGTACCTATTTTTGTAGTATTTTATTTTATTTCAACAATAAATGACAATTTTTTTGAAAAAAATAATATATACTAGAAATAGTAAGTACATAATTATCTAACTTAATAAATATAAAATGTTTAATAGGATAAAAATTTTTTTCTAATTGTTTTTATTTTGCTATATTGTTAATATATTTTGAAAATATTATAATAAAGGGGAAAGATATGGGTATTTTTATGAAGTACATTATAAAAAATATTTGGGAAAATAAATTAAGAGGTTTCTTGATTTTATTTTCTCTTATGATTTCTACATTTATTGTATTTTTAAACCTTGTAGCTCGTGATGATATTATTCATCAGTATGAAAAGTTACATGAAGAATCATATCATGGTTACGATATGATCGTTAATCATGAAAATACGGAGGATCCTTTTTTTAATGAGAATGAATTTAAAACTAATAATATTGATGTTAGTAATAAATTATCAGCTATAACTACGTTTGGAGTAGTTGATAATAATGATTTATTGACTCTTCAATTATATGGCTGTAATAGAAAAAGTTATTTAGATGAGAGTTTATTTATGATTTCAGAAGAGGATAATTTTGGTATTAGTAAAGATGATCAGATTTTAATTAGTCCTCAATTAGTTAAAAATTATGGATACGAATTAGGCGATAGAATTTCAATTCAAACTCAAATAGGAGTAAAGGAGTATGAGATAGGAGCTATTGCTAAAGATACAGGTTTATTTTTTGGTGTGGACAATGAAAATCTTGTAGTTATGACCAACTCTGAAGTAGAAAAAATAACAGAACAAGAAAATAAAAGTAACGTATTAATGATTAGTCTTACTGATAAATCTAACATAAAAAATAGTATTAAAGCACTTCAAGAAAATAATGATGATTTTATAATAGAATCTTTAGTTGATAAGGAGACAATGGACTCTAATATTGATATGATTAGTCAAGTATTGTTAATAATTTTGATATTAGCTTTATTGATGAATTATTATGTTATTTCTTCTAATGCTAAGGTTATTTTATTATCAAGAATTCCTGTAGTAGGGACTTTTAGAAGCTTAGGAGCAAGTAAAATTAAAGTTAATGTAATACTTGTTTTGGAGAATTTAGTATATGGTATGTTGGGAGGAACTTTAGGTGTTGTTTGTGGACTTTATTTTAGAGAAACAATATTAGGGACAATAGCTCAGAGTGTATCTAATGTTCCATTAGGAGAAACATCAGCACCAATTAATTATGCATACATAATATTTTCATTAATATTTGCTATAATAATTCAATTGATAAGTGTTATACATGTTATTTATCAGATTGGAAATTATTCTATAAAGAATTTAATATTTGAAGAATTAAGTTCTATTCAAAAAGTTTCTATTGTTCTTACTGTATTAGGTTTTGTATTCCAAGGGTTTTCTTATATATTGTATAAGATGAACAATTTATACAATATTATTTTTACCATATTAGCTTTAGTATTAGCTATGGTTGGAGGAATATTAATATTACCTTTTATAACTAAACATTTATCTTTATTCATGACTAAGATAAATAAAATGATATTTGGAGAAGCTGCTTCTTTAGGAGCAAAAAATATTTCAACTAGTAAAATTATTAATTCTAATATTAAGCTTGTAGTCATTTCACTTTCAATGATTTTAATGATATTTATAACATCTTTATCTCTTGAAAATCTATTTATAAAAGCAAGAGATGTTTTTGAATTAGATATTCAGTTATATGGAATGGAAAAAAAGGAAGATGATTATTTAAAATTAAAGAAAGTCCAAGGAGTAAAAGACCTTCAGTTTCTTTATACTTATATGAATAATCCGACGATCAATGGAAAGGAAATGAATCTTATTTTATCTGGGCTTGAAGGTGAAAGACTTGGAATTAAAAACAAAGATGGAAAAATAGAAAATCTTAAAAATGGTGAGGTTATGATAGATGAGTTTTATGCTATAAAGAATGGATTTGAAATAGGAGATAAATTAGAAATTAAATCAGATGATTTCAAAAGCAAAAAGATTAAAGTAAATATAGCGGGAACTATAGATTCATCTATATTTACTATATCTAGGAATACACTAGTATTTTCTGAGAATCAATTTAAAAAAGAAATATTAGATATACCTAGCAATATATATGTAGGTACTGATAAGAATCTAAAACAAATGAAAAAAACTTTATATAAAGAATTATCTGGAGAAAATATTACTGCAGAAACATTTAATGAATTTATTGAAAATCAAGAACAACAAGTAAGTGGTTTATTATCAACTGTATGGGTATTTTTAATACTCTCTATTTTACTCTCAGCCATTGGATTAGTAAATAATCAAGTTATAGGATTTATACAGAGGAAGCGAGAATATGCTATTTTATATTCCGTATCTATGAGTAAAGCTCAGTTAAATATAATGATATTTTTTGAAATAGTAACCTCTTTTTTAATTGGATGTATATTTAGTTTAGCATTAAGTATTTGGATGAGTAAATTATTAGGGGTATTATTGAGTTCTATAGGTATTTATTTGGAATTTAATTTTCAATGGGGAGATATTTTTATAGTTGTAGCATCGATTTTTGTAATTCTTATGTTAACAGCAATAATTCCAATATTTAAAATCTTAAAAATGAATGTAATTGAAGAAATAAAATATGAATAGTTTATATATTAAATTATTAATCTAAATTTAAAATTAAAAGTAATAACAATTAGAAATATTGGGGGGCAAAAATGAAAAAAGTTATTGAAGTAAAGAATATATGCAAAAATTTTGGGTCTGGAAATAATATTACAAAAGTTTTAAATGATATAACTTTTGACGTAGAGGACGGCCAATTTCTATCTATTATGGGACCTTCTGGGTGTGGTAAAAGTACATTGTTGTATTTAATGGGAGGTTTAGATGCTCCAACATCAGGTAAAATTTTAATAAAGGATAGAGACATTCAAAAATTAAAGGATAGAGAAATCAGCAGAATACAAAGATCTGATATTGGATTTGTTTTTCAATTTTATAACTTAGTACATAATTTGTCCGTGGAAGAAAATATACTTTTACCTATATCAATGAGTGGTCAACGTGTAAAAAAATATCATAAAAAATTAGATGAGATTTTAGAGATAGTAGGTCTTAAGGATAAACGTAAATATATTCCAAGTCATTTATCAGGGGGACAACAGCAGCGTGTTGCTATAGCACGGGCAGTTATTACTAATCCTAGTATTATACTTGCCGATGAACCAATAGGTAATTTAGATAGTAAATCTGGTGAAAGAATTATGGAATTATTTAGACATATTAATAATGAATATGGTATTACAATTATTCAAGTCACTCATGATAAAAGCAAAAGTTTATATGGAAATAGATTAATAGAATTATATGATGGGATTATTGTAGAAGATAAAGTGGTGGCTAATTAAATGATGTGAGGATTATGGTAATTCAAGTTCATTGTCGAACAAATTAGAAGTATTAAAGTTTATTAAAGAAAAATTAATTTTATAGGTACTCCAAAAGGAGTACCTATTTTTGTAAAAAATCATTTATATTTTCACTAAATTCAGATGCTTTTTTTTCAATGTCTTCAACTTCTAAAATAGCATCCTTATCATTAGCAGTTTCCATAATAGCAAAATTAGGAGGAAGTTTAAATGTTTTATTGATATTTAATGCACTTATAAGTTCCTTTGCTATAGCATCACTTCCAGAGTTACCAGATACTATAATAGAGAATATGGATTTATCATAGAATTTTGTTTTTCTAAAGAGTGCTGTAAGTCTATTTATAACAGCTTTTAAATTAGCTGCTATAGAATCATTATAATTAGGACAAATCCAAACAATAGAATCAGCTTCTAAAATAGCAGGGTAAACTTCTTCTACCATTATACCTCCATAAAAACAACTTGTATTCTTTCCATAATGTTTACAAGTGGTATATGGACAACCTATACAATCTCTGACTGTACCATTTGCAATATGAATTTCTTTTATATCCATATTATTTAAATTTTCTTTAACCATAGACCAAAGTCTTAATGTATTTGATGTTTCATAATTGCTAGAATGGAGTACTAATAGCTTTGGTTTTTCTAATTTTTTATGATTGAAATTTTCTAAATTATTACAAAGAGTATCACAAGAACAAAAAAGTGCCTCTTTTAAAGTCATACTTTTAGCATTGGCTAGTGTTTTCATATTTAGCAGACTTTCTGTAGCTTCTACCAAAGGTCTGCCTGGAAAAGTGCAACCTAATATATTAGCATTAAATATAATATTTTGAGCCATTGTTTTAGTATATAAATCATTTTTACTGTTGTATATTAAAACTGATCCTATAGAGTTTTTAAGAGAATCTTTTCCTAAAATGAATAATTGATTAAAAATCTTTTGTATGAATATATTTCCACCAAAATCATCTAATTCTACTGCAAACAGTATTTTTTTGTTCTTTAAATTAGGTATATTTTTATAATCATGAATCAATATATAATCTTTATTATTTAAAATATGATTTACCATTTTTAATAAAAACTTTGAAGGATTTTTAGACATTATTAAATAAATTTTCTTCATATAATTTCTCCTAAAGTCTCATATGTTTCTTTTATTCGACTAAATAGATTGTCATGTAAATTTAACTGTTCTAATTCTATAGTATTATACTTAAGTTTATTTTTTGATCCCATAAATACTCCACCAATAAAAGTAGCACTATAATGCCAATTTCCATTTATAGTATCCATAATAGAAAGTGCTCCTGATGATAAAGCTGGTGCTATAAAAGGTTTGAAACCAAGCTCTCTCATTTCTAAGTTCGCATTTTTAGCTTTATCAGTTAAATACAAGGATAAGTTATCATTATAATTTTTTATACTATCTGCTATTATTAGACCTTTACCGTGAGGGCCAAAAGCTCTACCTTCTTTTAGAAAATGATTTAATTTAGAATCTTTTTTTGAATAATATACTGCACGAGCATTCATTACTCCTAGTCCGTATCCTCTAATTTGTTCAGGAGCTAATCCTAAGAAATCCATATTATTATTTTCATCTTTATTACTTTCTAAAAAAACTACTTTAGAAAGTAAATCTACTGGGTCAGATACTACTGCAAATATTCCTTTAAAATTTTCTTTTCTAGCTTGGATAGCATATTCTTTTATAATCTTAGAATTACTTTCAAATTGAGCCATTCTTACATCTTTTATATCACTACCTACTTTTGGAACTGATTTAGAAGCACAAAATACAAACATATCACAATCAAATATTTCATCTTTATTTATTATTTTCACTTCAGGAGTATTATAATTAAATGCAGAATATACTTGGTTCATTTCCATTTCCCATCTTTGTTGCTTTTCTAATGTTCTATCGTATATACCTATTTTTGAGATTTTATTTCCACCTAAAAGTTTTAATCCAGTAAGTAAAGTTGTACCTACATCTCCTAGAGCCAGAATATTTACATTCCAACTTTCTCTTAATTTTTGATGTAAAACGTCTTTCCAGTTTGGATAACTTATATTGAGAGCAATAACTTTCTTGGAATCTATTTTTTCCTTAAGCCATTCATCTACGACTATATTATCTTTATTATTATTTAAAATATTTATATTTTCTTTTTTTAATGATAATAGGGAAGGAGAAGAGACAATGTAACTTCTCCTGCTTTTTAATGGGTCATTTTCAAATAAATAATAAATTTTATCAGAATTGATTAAATCTTCTTTTTTAGCTTTTTCAAAATTATATTTTTGAAATGAAAATCCATAAATATTTTTATCTATTTGGTATAAGTTCATAATACACCTCTTATCTTTTTATTATATCTTCTAAGCGTTTAAGTTGTTCTAAATCATTTTTTAAATAATGAGAAGCTTTTAAATTTATATCATATTCAATATCGCTACCTTTATCAGGATATCTTGATGATAGAAATACTTCAGATAATTGTTTTATAGTTAAATTTCTTCCATGTTTTTTTTGATATTCATTTTCTAATGTAGAAAGTAAATCTATAGCATTATATAGTGATACTTTTGATAATTCATAAAGAGTTTTATTTTCTGTTCCTTTTATAAAAATAGGAGAAGTATAAGGAAGTATAAAGTTTACAGAAGGTAATATATTTCTTAATGGATTATTTCCTCTCCATACTGTATCTCCACCAATAAAGGGATAGAAAGCACTTTCATTAAACCATACTCTTAGATTTGGTATAAAGTATGCAGAATCAACTTTTCTATTCTGTATATCCATAAGCTCTTTTCCTCTTCCTGATAAAATACCAACTATTATTTTTTCTACATTTATATCCTCTTTTTTAAGTAAAGGATCAATTGCTTTTACTCTATACCCTTTATTAAGCAAATCATCTACTAAAATTACAGGTCTATTAAATGAATTAATCATCTTTATTTGATTATCTAAACTCATATAATAGGGGAATGGTTCAATATCAAAATCACTAATATCAGGAGAATACATTTTTTCTGTATGAAGTGACTTAGTAACAGTATTTGGAACAATATTGCCATTTAAAATACTACCAAAAGGTACACACATTTTTTCTCCAACTTTTTTAGGCGTAGTTTGTTGTGTAGAAACATTATTCAAATCACAAATTTTTTCAATCATTTTTTCATGTAGTATATTTCTATCAAATGAAAGAATAAGTTGACCAGGGTATAGAGATGTAAGTACTCTCTGGATTCTTTTTCTTGTCCTTACAATTGCTCTTCTGATATTCTTGTTATTTGAAAACTCAGGTTTAAGGATTGATTCTAAGTCTAAATTTAAAGTACAAGGATTTGTCATTTTAACAGCATATATTGGATCTCTTTCATTACTAAAATTTATTTTAGTAAATCCTTGTAGTATTAATACTTCGTTTAATGTCTTTGTAGGATAATCTTTTATAATATTTCTAAATACTCCATAAGTATAATCTTTAGATAAACAAAATGATAATGTTTCTGTAAGTAAAATTTGCTCTAAATTATTAAATCTGGAATTATTATTAATATATATTCCATCGATAGATATTATTCGTCCTACAGAATTTTCTCTAATATATTCAGATATGCGATTATTATTAAACTGTTCAAATAGATTACTAGATCTAATCCAATGAAATATGGAAAAACCTATAATAGTATCTTTTTTGATGTCTCTCAATAATATAATTCTAGGATTTAGTTTATTTTGTATTAATTTCAACATATCATAAGATCTATCATATTTTTTAAGTATGGTAGAAGATAAGTTTTGTATTAATTCATCAGTTATATCATCTATTATCTCTATACTAATTGATTGAGTTTGAAGTAAAATTTTATATTGAGGCTCTCTTTTATATACACCTGTTTTATAAATAAAATTTTGAGCTAATGGATCTATTAATTGAGATATATCTCTATTTGCATCTATATAGTCTCTTATTCTTGTTGAACTGATTTTTTGGTACTTTGAAGGTAATTTAAGTTGTATAATATCACTTGTTATATTTTTTAACACTTTTTCAATATCATTAAGGTTATTTTCATTATAATCTCCACCTTTTCTATCAAATATTATGTGGGAGAAATTATGAATTGAATTTTCAGTTTTATTTTTTTTATAAGAAGAAGCATTTAATAATACATCGCTGCCAACTACAATATATATATCTTTATCTTTGAAATTTTCCTTAAGTTTTTTTAAATCGCTGTCATTTGCGATATTAACGGGTAAATCTTCTGGATATAAGTAAATATCTAATTGATCAGCTATGCTCATATTAATTATTTCTCTTCTTATTTCATGGGGTTGTGTTCTTTTAGACCATGAAAATTCATCCACTTGTAAGTACACTTCAAAGCCTAAATCTCGTATTTCCTGGGTAATCATTTTATGACTCGATGAAAATGGGTCAAAGGTACCTGGAAAAAAGGCTACTTTTTTTGTATATTTTATATCTATATTTCCATTTATAAATATATAATCAGAAATAAATCTATATATGTTATTTAAAGAAGCAGAATTATTTAAAAACCATAATTCACTTTCTTCTTTAGTAGGGAGCAAATTCAATATTTTTTTTGCTATATTTTTAAATATAATATTTTTTTCTTCTAAATCTAGTATATTACTTCCAAAAATTTCAGAACCTATTATTCTAAAACTTTCTTGGCTAACTTGAATATCATAATTAACTAGACCATTTAGTAATATACCTAATAGTTTTATAAATCTTTTATTAGAAAATGATTTACTTTCTGAAAAAATATCATTATAATTTGAATAATTTTGTATGGCTACACCAACCGTTTTTAGTATTAAAAATTGAATTTGTCTGTTATTAGATTTGATTTTATCAATAAAGTCATCAATTAATTCATCCAATTCTGTTGGCTGAAGATATAATATTAATTGTCCTAAATAATTAGGAATATATTTTGTGAAATGATACCCTTGAATTTCAAGTGCTCTTAATAGTTCAACAGTTACATCATTTCTTTTATCTAATGAGAGAAATGGAAATATTTTAAGTAATGCATCACCGGCATGATTCCTTACATTTTCATTTGCACTTACTTTTATTAGATTAGTAAAATGCATAGCAGTATGAATTATATTTTTATCATGATTATCGATAATATAATCTAAGAGTAATTCAATATTATTCTTCTTAATAGCCCAGTGGGTAGCAGTTTTTAAATTCATTAAGAATATATCAGGTGTTTTAGAAAAATCTTTTTTATAATATGAATAAAATATATCAATAATATTTTTATTCATTTTTATTCTTTTTGAAATTTTAAGCTTAAGATAATTTTCTGAAGGTATATTTGAATAATCTAGACTATTTGTTAGATAATTCTTAACATTTTTGACAAAAACACTATCTTTATCAATTCTAAAAATTATATTATATACTTTTTGTAATGATGTAAGCTTAATTATGTCATTTTCACTTGATAATGTATCAATTATAAAAGATAGCATATCACCAATAATTTTTTCTTCATCAGAATTAAAAGGAATATGACTACTTGTTTGTAACAAGAAGAATTTTGTATCTATATTTTTTAATCCAACTTTAGAATAATAACTTAATATTACATTTCTAAATTCTTTTCTTTGATACTTATTACAATTAGATAAAACTGAGGACATTATTGATTTAAGACTTAATCCCATCCATATTTTATGTGTATCCAGTATCTTGTGATCTGGAGAAATAACTAGATTAATATATTTGTCTAGTAAATCATAACTAGTATTTTTTTCATTTTCTACTTCAATATTTTCTGGAACTTCTTTTCTATATTCTTCATCATAATGCGCAATTAAAATACCAATTAATTCAGCACTTTGTTTTCTTATATCTTCTTCTTTATGCATTAAGAGGTCATATAGAAAATCAAGAGTAATTTCTTTTTGTCTTTGAGTAAAATATGTTGAGTATTCTTCAAATATATTTAAATATCCTCTTAATTTCTTCCAATCATTTTCACTACGAGCAATTTCTAATATTGAGCTTAAAGAAGATTCACTTTCTAATCTATTCATAAGAAATATATTGTGTTCTATAGCTCTATATTTTAAATGATCTACAATTTCTTCATTTTCCATCAGTAAAAAACGTTTACTAGAAGGAGATTCTGAGTTAATAACTTCAGGTTCTAGATTAACCCCTAAATTTAACATATAATCTTCAAAATCTTTTAATTTTGCATAAACTTTTTTATACCTATTTTCTTTATGTACGTCAACATTATCTAACTTTTGAAGAATAATATCGAAAGAGTCTCTAAGGGAATATATATGCATTTTGTTTTTTCCATTTATATTTTTATTTTTCACCCTGAAGTCAGAATATATAAGAATTAGAGATTCTATTGGTAAATTTTCTAACTCTAGATCCCAAGTAGAATGGTTAGTAGCAATATGACCTATATAATCAATATTATTATTTTTGAACCATAATTCTGTATAATAATAATGTAAATATGGAACACGTTTAAGTTCTTTACCTTTACATCCAAATTTACCTATATCATGTCCTGCAGCAGCTCCTGAAATTATTCCTAAGTCAACTGGTAAGTTTAAATTATATAATTGATAAGAAACATTCATAGCTACATAATGAACACCTGTAACATGATTTAGAGTAGTGTGTCCAGTTACCTCTTGATGTAATTTCATTAATTCATATACATAATTATTTTCAAATGATTTTTTAAACTGTTTATATTCATTTAATATATTAAATTTTTTAATGTTTGAATTAGAAATTAACTTAAGAGGATATCTTCCTTCAGGTAAATTTTCATTATTTCTTTCGTAATCAGTAAATACTTTAAAGATAATTGTAAAGATTAGAGCAGGAGTATTATATTCTTTTTTTAATTCAATAGTTATTGCATGAGGAAAAGATTTATATAAGATATAATTATATAAGTAATTCAACCAAAAACTTTTATTTTTATTGTCGTATTTTTTAAATATTTCAGACAATAATTCGAAAATATTATTAGCACTAAAATCTTTATTTTTCATAATGTTATCTAATTTTTTTAAGAATATATCACTTTTAAAATATTCTCTTATTTCTTTATAATAATCATCTTTTTTTATATCTTCATTATTTAATATTTTATTAGATATTTTTTTGTATATATTTGACATATAGTATCTCTCCATTTTTTACCTCCTATAAAGTCAATTCAATAGCATAACTTAAATTTATTATATAATAATTAGATTAAAAAAAGAAGTAGCATGAAACCTACTTCTAATTTGTTAGAGTAGCTTCTATAATACCATTAGGGACTACATGATGAATTTTTGAACTGGAAATATGATTTTAATCCATTCTTTTGATTTATATATTGCAATGGGAATTGCTTTATCTTCTGAGTAACTTTCATCTAAATCCTTCATTGCTTCAGGATAATCGTTTTTATTTCATGTCATAATTATAGTTCTCCCAATTAAATAATTTTATTACTGAGTTTTATGTAATTATTTTAAAGAGAATTATAAGGGTATAATAAAATTATATAAATATTAAGTTTAATGAAAGGTGATGTAAATGAAAAAATTTCATAACAAATCAAATATATATGTAACTCAAATAGAATTAAAGGTAGAGGATTTGAAGAGATCCTTAGACTTCTATAAAAATATAATGGGATTTAAAGTATTAGAAGAAAAAGAAAATAGTCTAATATTAACTATTGATGGTTTAACACCTGTAATAACTTTAAAACAACCTAAAGATGTTATAAAAAAGATACCAAAGAGAACAGGATTATATCATTTTGCCATATTATTACCTAATAGATTACAATTAGGATCATTTTTGAAAAATATCAAAGAAAAAAAATATCCTATTCTTGGAGGAGCAAATCATGAAGTTAGTGAGGCAATATATTTACAAGATCCAGATGATAATGGAATTGAAATATATTCAGATATTGATAGTAGTAAATGGATATGGGAAGATAAAAAAGTACAGATGTCTAATAGCCTTTTAGATTATGAAGATTTATTATCACAATCAGAAAATAGTAGATGGAATGGGATGCCTGAAGATGCTATAATAGGTCATATTCATCTTCATGTAGATAATTTAGAAAAAGCTAAGGATTTCTATGTTAATGGTTTAGGTTTTGATGTGGTTATGGAGATGGGAAAATCAGCATTATTTTTATCTTCTGGTGGTTACCATCATCATATAGGTTTAAATATTTGGAATGGAATTGATGTAGGTCCTTTACCACAAAATTCAGTTGGTATGGAGTATTATACAATTAAACTTCCTAATGAAGATATGATGAAAGAAACTATTAATAGATTGAAAAAACTTAATTATAAAGTTATTGAAAAAGATAAAAAAGTATATACAAAAGATACTTCAGGAAATTTAATAAAATTAGAAGTATAAAATCAGAAATATTCCATTTGGAATATTTCTGATTTTTTTGTAAGAAAAAAGGAGTTTGGTAACATATGTAGAATAAAAGAAAGAAGAAGAATCATTTGAAAGGAGATTACAGTGAACCTAAAAATTATAGAATTAACACCAAATAAATTTGAAAAAATTTTAAAAGAATGTCCTATTGCATATATTCCTATTAGCCCAATTGAGTGGCATGGGAACCATTTGCCATTTGGAACTGATGCAATAAGGGCTGAGTGGGTGATAAAATCAGCTTGGAAAGTTATAGGTGGTGTATTGTTTCCAACAGAATATTGTGGAACTGATGGATATAAAACAAAAGTTGATGATAAATATTGGTATTTAGAAACTATAATAGGTGAGAAATTAAAAGGAAACTTTTTAGTTGAAGAACAACTTTTCTTACAAAAAGTTATTTGCTTGGTAAATAACATAAAAAGAAATGGATTTAAAATATTAGTTATATGTACTGGTCATTTATCACCTCAACAACTTTCTATCCTTGAAAAAATTGAACATGAGGAATCAAGTAGTGAATTTAATATAATACTTTGGCATTCAGAAAAAGCTAAATTTCCAAAAGAGATTCAAACAGATGATTATTTGCATGCAGGAGTTGAAGAAACAAGTGAAATGTTATATATTTCACCAGATCTTGTAGATGTTAATGAATTAGGAAAATCAAATTGCGAAATCAAACTTGGGTTAGTTGATTCACTACAAGAACAAGTAAGTGTTAACTTAGGAGAAAAGCGTCTTAAGTTAGAGAAAGAGCAACTGATTAGTTTAATTAAATCAAAATTAAGTAATATAAAGGATGTCTAACATAGATGAATTTTAGAATGTAATATAATATCACTATGATTAACTAGATTTAATTAGAAAGTGTAAAAGAGAAAGGAGAAACAGAATACATGGAGAATTTAAAAGAAAAATTACAAATGATAGCACAGAATGAATATGCTATACCTGATGAAATAAATTTAGAAAAGTTAATTGAATCAATGCTAGAGAACATAGGAAGTTTAGATTCTGAACTAAGGGATAATCTAATTTATTCTACATTAGCGAGATGGATAGGAAATCAAAAGATTGAAAAAGAAATGTTGAAGAAAATTATAAATGTAGTTCTTGATGACAAGCATTTGTTTTATAAAATTGATTCAAAGGATGAGACAGCAGTATTTACAAGGTCTTTTTCCATATTGATAGTAGCATTAATTATCTATTCTCATCGTAAAGAAAAATTATTTAATAAACAAGAAGTTAGAGATATATATAGAAAAGTTACACAGTACTTTAAAGATGAAAATGATTTGCGTGGATACGTAGCAGAGTATGGATGGGGACACTCCGTAGCTCATACAGCTGATGCACTTGATGAATTAGCAATGTGTGAAGAAATTGGAATTGATGAACTTAAGAATATGCTTGAAAATATTAAATATAAAGTGAGCACAGGAACTTATGTATATGTTCATGAAGAAGATGAGAGGTTAGTAACAGCTATAATAAGTATTATTTCAAGAAAGGTTATTATAGAAAATGAATTAATAACATGGATAGAATCATTCTTAGAATTGGAAGACCTTGATGATTCCATGAGGAACTATCTTAAAAATTTAAATATAAAGAATTTTATGCGTAGTTTATACTTTAGATTATTAAATACAGGTGAAAACAAAAAGCTAATAGATGTAATAATTCGAGTACTAAAATGAGTTATTAGAATTTAATCAATTTCAGCGAAAAAAACATAATTATAAAATAGTTCAATATATAAAAACCATAAATAAAATAGAAAATATTGAAGATTATTATTCATATGAATATGATAATAAAAGGGGTGGATGGGATTCTTTAAATTATTTACTTGATAAGAGAATAATAAAAAATTTAGATGAATATTTTAAATTGGTGGAATTAAGTAAAGAAAAATTACTTTTTAAAAGTCCTAAGGAAGTAATAAAAACAATTAAAAATGCAGGAGGATATTCATTTTTAGCTCATCCAAGTGCATATGAAAATGGAGAGATTACGGAATTGATGGAATTGAGTGCTTTTCTCCATATTTAAGAAATTTAGAAGATTCAGGTTATTATTTAGATTTTTGTAAGTATAATAACATGTTAGTTTCAGCAGGCTCAGATTGTCATGGGGAATTCAATAACAGGACATTAGGCATACCATCAGTTAATTTTAATGAAGTGAGGTTGGACTTTATTACTATATAATCATATAAGATGATTTATCTTATAAAACATTAATTAAAGGAGGGTTAGTATGAGAACTATTATATCTATGTCTTTTCTTACCATACTATACTTAGGATTAAGTTATTTATTAGGGGTAACTAAGGTAATGTTTATTTTAGCAGCTACTTTTTTTATTATGGCAACTTTGTTTTCTTATAATAAACAATATTATGATAAGTATTTCATGCTTATTAATCCTAAACAACATAAAATTATTTATGAAAAGCATGAAAGATTCAGAAAGAAACATAGATTAACAAGTATCATAAGTTTTTATATTTTATCGATTATAATGTTTATAAATGGAATAATTGGAATAGAGAGTAATTTACCTAACGAATATTTATTAACAATAAGAGATTTTATCATTGTAGCTGGAATCATGTTAATTATTGGGATTATAGTATATCTTACAGATAATTATATTCTTAAAAAAAGTAAATATAATAGAGAATATATAATTTGGTCTATTTTACTTAGTTTAGTTATAGTAGGAATAGTGTTTGTCGCTATAGAATGGGTTATTTTTATCTAGTAAATATAAAATTAATACATTAAGGATGTTGGGAATCTTTAGACAGTTACAAGAAAAGTTTATATTATGAGGGGGAGATCATGTTGAAAAAAATTTTTTACAATATTTGTAATTGCTATTACAATAGTGTTTTTTTCTGGTTGTTCAAACAACACAGGTATATCTAAATTACTCAGGAAGGAAGGTATTAAACCTTATGAATTGTCAGAAAGTGATATTTATCTTCTTCAGACATTAGAAATTCAAGATGATATAAATATAATATCTTTTAAAGCTCCTAAAAATGCAAAAAGTCTTAAATTAAATGTTTATGTCTTAAATAGTAACAATAATTGGGATGTTATAGGAGGGGGGCAGGTATATGCTGAGCCAGATTCTAGATTAGAAGGGACATTTGCAATGATGCTTAAAGATAACCATGCAATAAATTTTAATATTAATACAATAGGAAGAGTTTCATATCAAACTGATGCATTAAAAATGGAGAATGAAATTTCAGCATCTTCGAAAAGTTTTTTGAGGGATTTTCAAAGGATTGAAATTAATAAAGAACTACCTCTTGCTATTATGATTTATGACAGTGGTACTATGATGAGAGCGTATTCTCTAGAAAATTTCTTTTCACCTTCAAGGTTTAAAGAAATGGACTTAGTTCAAGCAGTCACATTGACTTTTACTGATTAAAACAATCAGCATATATTCATCATAAATGTAAGTCAAAGAAAGGAAAAATATATGAATATTATTGAAGATATATACAAAGAACTATTTAAACTTGGCTTATCTGAAACCAATCATATTGATTTACAAAAAATACGAGATAAAGATGGAATTTATCTATTTAGAGTTAATTATAAAAATAAATATTTTATAATCAAGTATTTTTTCAAAGAAGAATATAAAAGAGAAATAAAAAATTACTCTATTTTTAAAGAACTAAACATATCAACGATTAAAGTGTTTACCCATACAGATAGAAGTATTTTACTAGAAGACTTAGAAAGAAGTGAAAATTATAGATTAGGAGTAAGGTCTGATTTATCAGATATTGAAGTAGCAAAGTTATTAGCAGAATGGTATGTAGACTTACATAATAAAGGCGAAAAATATATAGATGAGAATTGTGATAATTTCTATAGAGAAATTGATATTATTACAAAAGAAAATGTTGAACTTGTAAAAGACAGATCCAATACTAGGGGTTACAAAGTATGGAACATAATACTTGATAACTATGATTTAATTTTTAATAAAATTGAAGAACTTGAAAAAACTCTAACATATAATGACTTTTATTGGACTAATCTTGCGGTGAGTAATCATAGAAAAAAGGCAATAATGTTTGACTATAATTTATTAGGAATAGGTTATAGATATAGTGACATTAGGAATGTATGCTCATCATTATCGGAAGAAGCTGGAAAAGTATTTATAAAAGAATATGGTAATATTAATGAAACTGAAAAAGTAATGGATGATGGTCTTTCAATTCTTATTACTTTAATACTTGCATATAAAAGATCTAAATTTCCTGAATGGGCTAAGGAATCTTTAAAGGCAGTTTTTAACGGAGAATTAGAAAAAACTTTTAAAAAGATAACAAAATATTAGAATACGTATATTTTATTTTTCAATTTTATTATACGAATGGTATGAAAATTATGCAAAATTATTTTGAAACGAATAAAAAGAAGTGGAACGAACGAGTTGATAGTCATGTTAAGTCACAACATTATAATGTTGACAGGTTCATAAATGGTAATTTTACACTTAAAGAAATTGATCTCAATTATATTGGTAATTTTAATAATGAACTGATCCTTGAAAGTTTTAACGAATATCCTTATTCAACAGATAAAAAATATCCATCTATGGTTGAAAGGAAGATAAGCATTGGAAACTTACTGAATATAATATTCCTCTATGTTGTATTTAGTGAAATACATGAAAAAATAAAAATGGTTAAAAATAATATTTAATTTTTAAGAGTCAGAAAGGAGTATATTATTGAATATAAATATTAGAAATAAGACTGTATTTAAGATGCTTGAATTATGTAAAAGACATAAAAAAGGAAAATTATATAGAGAAGAATTGGAAGATTTATTAGAACACGATGATTATAAAGTTGAATTTGAAAGGTACAATACTAAAGGACTTCCAATTACAAATATTACAAAAGAAGAGTTTGTCGATTATTTTATTAATTTACAACAACTTGACACTAAAGATATTCAAAATGAAAGACTTAGAATTCATCATATTCAGTATAAATATTTTTTTAATAATTTAGATTTTTATGAAAAAGAAATAAAAAAATTATTATTAATTGATGAATCTATCGTTAAGGAAGGACTTAAATATACTATCAATGGATTACCTTCATATATAAACTTTGACAGCTTAGATGTTATATTTACGATAAGTATAGGCAATAGCTTTGGTTGGCCATATAAAAACTGTATTCATTTTGATGTTTTATCGTTTTTTAAATTATGCAATATAAACGATTTAAAACTATTTAAATCGTTTATTGGACATGAAGTACATCATATAGGTTATAATAAATTTTCACAAGAAGTAAATATAAGTAAATTCAATCCTGAAGAGTATCTTTATTATTTTTTAGCATTTGAAGGACTTGCTGTTAAGTACTGTAATAATGGACAAGGAATTTTAACAAAGAAGATATATAATGATCTAGAACAAAATGTTGGGATGGACACTTTTACATGGAATTATCTGAGAGATGAGTTTTATGATATTTTTAATGAATTTAAGTCTCAGATACAGTTAATTCGAATAGGTAAAATAAAAGATTTAGATGATATTAAAGAAATAATATCAGAATATTGGTTAAATTCATGTACAAAACTACAAGAAAAAGAAGAGGTCCCTAAATTAAAACATTCTAAAAATTATTATTTTGGAAATGAAATTTGGGGTTTAATACATGACATATATGGAAAAGAAAAAGTATTTGAAGTCCTTAAAAAACCTAAAGAATTTCCAAAGGAGTTTAATAAAGCTTTAAACCAAATAGGTAGAACAGATTTAATTATATAGGTTATATTTTTATAAGTATAAGATTTTAAAAATAGTTGATAATAAATTACTTTTTCTTTTATTGAAAGTATAAGAGAATAGATTAGTTACAAAGAATAATAAACAACTAAGTTTTTAATTAAATATATAGTAGGTAGATATAATTTTAATCCTGAAGATGAAGAAATTAATGACATCAAATTTATTAAGAAAGAAAAATTTGTAGAATATAATAAACTATAGTGATGTTATACTAAATTTTAAGAATAAAAAGGAGAAAGCAAATATGTTTAAAGAAGAACTTGTTAGATTACTTAATGAAAAAAGTAATAATAATGAATTTAGTGGAGTTGTTTTAATAAAAAAATCAGATAAAGAAATATTTTCTGGATCATATGGATATGCAAATAGAAGCTGGGGTATTAAAAATTCAATAGAAACAAGGTTTAGAGTAGGTTCTATATCAAAGATGTTTACAGCAGTAGCAATTATACAACTAATAGAAAATGAAAAACTTAATTTTGATACAAGTGTTGTTAAATATTTGGAATTAGATGATACAAAAATACCTGAAGGAGTAACTATACATAATTTATTAACACATACATCGGGTATAGCTGACTACTTCGATGAAAATGGAAGTGATTATGAATGGGAGAAACTTTGGTCTGAAAAACCTATTTATAGTTTTAAAAAGTTATCTGATTATATTCAATTATTTGCTTATGATGAACCTATATATAACGTTGGAGAAAAGTTTCAATATAATGGAGCAGGATATATTTTGTTAGGGCTTATTATAGAAAAAGCATCAGGAGTATCATATTTTGATTATGTAAGAAAGAATATATTTTCTAAATTAAATATGAATGATACAGATTTTATAAGCTTAGATGAAGTATATGATAATGTGGCAGAAGGTTATGAGCCTATAGAAATTGAAGAAGATAACATGGTTCTTTGGAAGAAAAATATTTACACAGCTACTCCTGTGCCAGCTTCTGATGGTGGTGCAACATCAACTGCATATGACCTTATAAATTTTGTACAATCTCTAAGAACTACAAAAATACTAGGAGAAGATATGACTAATAAGATTCTTATGCCACATGTATTAGATGAAGGTTCAAATGGATTTAGAGATTATGTATGGAAATATGGATATGGAAATTGGTTTATTTTGGATAAAGACAACAATGTAATTCGTGGTGGACATACTGGAGAAGAGTATGGAGTTAGTTGTAGATTATATTATTATCCATTCTTTAATATTGATGTTGTCATACTAGGAAATCAAGGGTGGTGTGCAGGGTCTCTTGGATGGGATATTCATGACATGATTATAAAAAGTAAACTATAGATCAATTATCATTTCATGTCAATAACATTATCGTTGTATTGCAAAGATACATGCTGTATGTTAAAATTTAAATAATCATTGTGAAAATGAGTGAAATTATTACATAAATAGTAAACTTTCAATTATTAAATAGATAAATCTTGAAAATATAAACAAAGTTAGATACAATTCTAGTTATAAGAAGAATTTAAGTACTATTACTAAATCTTCTAACCCTAGAGCTAATTTTAATGGTAGGGTTTGTATATTAAATTGTAAAGGAGAAAATATTATGATACCAACACCACATATTGAAGCAAAAAATAAGAATGAAATTGCAAAAACTGTTTTGATGCCAGGGGATCCCTTGAGAGCAAAGTTTATAGCAGATACATTTTTAGAAGATGTAAAGCAGTTTAATGGAGTACGAAATGTTTTGGGATATACTGGTACTTACAAAGGAAGAAGAATTTCCGTTATGGCAAGTGGCATGGGGATGCCTAGTATAGGGATTTACTCCTATGAGCTTTATAAATTTTATGATGTAGAAAATATTATTCGAATTGGATCTTGTGGAGGTTATACTCCAGATGTAAAATTATATGATGTAATATTAGCAAAGGATGCTTGGAGTGAATCTAGTTATGCTAAAGTACAAGGTGGTTATGAAAGTGACACTATTGAAGGTACTCCAGAATTAAACCAGCGTCTTGTAAAGTATGCAAATGAATTAGGAATTCCAATGCATATAGAAAGAATTCATTCTTCTGATGTTTTTTATAGACAAAATTTTGAAGAATATAAAGAGATTTATAATAAGTATGGCTGTGTAGCTGTAGAGATGGAAGCTTTTTCTCTTTTCCATAATGCAAAAGTACTTGGAAAAAAAGCAGCATGTTTACTTACTGTATCTGACAATTTAGAAACTAAAGAAGAAACAACTTCTGAAGAAAGGCAAAATGCATTCACTAATATGATGAAAATTGCTCTAGAAATGGCAGAATAGAAAAAACATGGGAGAAGAAGTTTATCAATTAACTTCTTCTCCTTTTAAATTTATTTAAGGGGGTGATGAAGAAGTAATAAGATGCTTATATAAAATAAATTAATATGTATATGGGGGAGTGTATCAAAAGATGAAGAAATTAAATTTAAAACTAAAGAGCAGATTAGTAATTATGTTAGTATTAGTAGCTCTTATACCTACTTTAGTTTTAACGGGGATTAATTACTATGAGCAAAGAAATATGATTAATGGAAACATTACAGAAAACAGTAAAAATGTGAATGAAAATCTAAAAGAAAGAATAGATTATTTTTTAAACGAAAATACAAAACTTTTAGAATACTTAGCTAGTGATGAACGGGTTCATGAAATGGATCCTTTAGAACTTAAAAAAATTTTTGGCGAATTTCAGAAGAATTATCCATCTTATGAATTTATATATGTAACAGATGCAGATGGTATGTTAAAAGCAAGTACTAGTGATGTATCTGTAGAAGATTATAGTGAGTATGACTATAGCGATGGAGAATGGTACATAGATGCAAAAAATGGAGAAAATCATATTTCAGAATCTACATACATATCTAGTTTAACTAATAATCCTTGCATAACGGTTGCAGTACCTATTATAAGAAATGGTGAAACTATAGGTGTACTTGGAGGAGATATCAATCTAAATGGATTACAAGAAATTGTATCAAGTATTAAAATTGGAAATGAAGGATATGGATATCTAGTGGATGCATCAGGAACATATATTGCACATCCTGATTTTGAAGAAAAAGTTTTAAATGGGGAAAGTGGAGCAGAAAATCCAGCAGTTAAGGATGCATTAAAGGGCATTAACGATACAAAAGTATACACTAATGAAAGTAATGTGGATATGTTTAGTTCAACAAATTTTATAGAAAAAACTTCATGGGGAGTTGTTACAGAACAACCACATCAACAAGCTTTTTCTGAACTGAATAGTTTATTATTAAATAGTCTTATATTAATTTCAATAGTAACTGGTATTGTTATTTTAATCGCACTATTAGTAGCAAAAAATATTGCAAATCCAATTACAAAGTTATCAGAAATGATTGAAAGATTATCTAAATATGATTTAACATTTGTTAAAGATAGCAAAACTGAGAAATATTTAAATAGAAAAGATGAGATAGGTACAATATCTAAAGCTCTTGGAACAATGCAGAGAAATTTTATTACTTTAATTAGAAATATATCTGATATGTCTCAGCAAGTTGCATCATCATCTGAAGAATTAACAGCAACAAGTCAGCAATCATCAGTAGCAGCTGAAGAAGTGGCGAAAACTATAGAAGAAATAGCTAATGGAGCTAATGAACAAGCAAAAAATACAGATAATGGAGCAGGAAATATTAATAAATTAGGACACTTGATAGAACAGAATCAGGTATATATAAGTGATTTAAATGATTCTACTAAGGAAGTACATACATTAAAAAATGAAGGAATTGAAAGTCTAAAGGATCTTACGAAGAGGACAGAACAAAGTAACTTATTATCTAAAGAAGTAAATCAAGTTATTGTAAAAACTAATGAAAGTGCAGGTAAAATAGAAAGTGCTAGCCAAATGATTAAAAATATAGCTGACCAGACTAATCTTTTAGCCCTTAATGCAGCAATAGAAGCAGCTAGAGCAGGGGAAGCAGGGAGAGGCTTTGCAGTGGTAGCAGATGAAATAAGAAAGTTAGCAGAGGAATCAACTGTATTTACAGAAGAAATCACTAGTATCATTGAGGAATTAATTGGAAAAACATCAGATGCAGTCGGTAAAATGAAGGAATCTGGAGAAATAATGAATGCTCAATCAGAAAGTGTAAAAATTACTAATTTAAAATTTGAAGGAATTAATGAGGCAATTGAAAGAATGGAATATGTAATAAAAAATATTAATTATTCAGGAAGAGAAATGGAAGAAAAGAAAGTAGAGATTATAGGAATGATAGAGAATTTATCAGCTATATCACAGGAAAATGCAGCAGGTACTGAAGAGGCTTCTGCATCAATAGAAGAGCAAACAGCATCTATAGAGGAAATAGCAACAGCTAGTCAGTCTTTAGCAAAATTAGCAACAGAAATGCAAGAAAATATTTTAAAGTTTAAAATATAGAATAAATAAAATTTTAAAGAGGATATCCTAGTATTAGGGTATCCTCTTTAAAATATCTAAAAGAAGGAATTTAGATAAATTTGTAGAAATATAATATAGAGTATTTTTCTGAAAATAATGAAATATAGAAAATAAATTTTTTTGAAATTATATTATATAAAAATTAAAAGGAAGAAGGAATAATTAAAGTGTTAAAGGTAAACTTTTATGAATTAAATACAGTTGAAGATAGCAAACTTAAATTTGCAGTTATTATGTCAAGATATAAAGATAAATGGATATTTGTAAGACATAAGGAAAGATTAAGTTGGGAAATTCCAGGTGGTCATAGAGAAGAAAATGAAAATATCAATTACACAGCTTCAAGAGAATTGATTGAAGAAACAGGAGCAAAAGATTTTAATCTTATTCCAGTTTGTATATATTCAGTATCTAGAAAGGAAGTTGAATCTTTTGGGCAATTATTTTACTCAAATGTAGAATCTCTTGGTAAATTACCAAATTCTGAAATTGGAGAAGTCAAACCTTTTGATACTATACCCAAAACATTAACTTATCCATTAATTCAGCCTTATTTATATCAAAAAATTAATGAATTTTTTATATCAAGGGAGGAGTATAATGTCTCAAACTATGGATGGCAAAAAGATAAATTTTAAAAACTCTAGAGGATTGAAAATTGTTGCAAATTTATATAGAGCTGATTCAAATATTATAATCATAATGGCTCATGGATTTACTAATGATAAATCATCAAATGGTAGATTTGATGATTTGGCAGAAGCTTTAAACAAAGTTGGGTATGATGTTTTAGCAATAGATTTTAGTGGATGTGGAGAAAGTGACGACAATTCTATAACTTTAACAAATCAAGTGGATGACTTAAATTCTGCTATTCAATTTGCTTTAGGGAAAGGATATAAAAAAATAGGATTGTTTGGAAATAGCTTTGGAACTTTGGCATGTTTAAAAAACTATAGAAAAGAAGTAATAACAATGGTTTTAGTTGGAGCATTAACAGATAGTATGCAATATGATTGGAATGATTATTTTTCCAAAAAACAGTTAGATAATTTACATAAACAAGGTTTCTTTTATTTTTGCACAAATAGAAAACATAAAATTACTAATCAGACTTTGATGGATTTTGAGCAAATCAATCAAAAGGATTTATTTAGAAATGTTGACTGTCCTATATTAATTATTCATGGAGACAATATCAAGGATCAAGAAGAGTTACAGTTGTTAGAAAGGTCACAAAAAGCAATAAATACAATAATAGATAACTCAAAACTTGAAATTGTTAAGGGATCAAAACATGGTATGAGAAAAGATTGGGATAAAGTTATTGATATTACTTGTAAGTGGTATAGTAAATATATATATTAAGATTTATTGATTTAAAGAGTAAAGTTGGAATAATTAGAGGAAGATTTATATGTACATAGTGTTAATTTACTAGAAATTTGATTTAGTATTCTTAGTAATTTTTTCAAAAGGGTCAAGGGAGTGATTATAATGAACTATAACAATTTGAAAGAAGAATGGAAAAAAGAAGAACAATATACATTTAAGGGCTGGGACTTTTCCCATATTGATGCAAGATATGAAGAAGAGAAACTTCCTTGGAATTATAAAGAAATTATATTAAAGTATGTTAATCCTTCTCATAGATTATTAGATATGGGTACTGGTGGTGGAGAATTTTTATTAACTTTAAATCACCCTTATGAATTAACAAGTGTTACAGAAGCATATCCACCAAATGTAGAATTATGTAAAAAGAAATTATCTTCATTAGGAATAGAAGTAAAACAGATAATAGAAGATAGTAATATTCCTTATGTGGATAATAATTTTGATATTGTTATTAATAAACATGAGGCTTTTGATATGAATGAAGTAAAAAGAATATTAAAAAAAGATGGTTTTTTTATAACACAGCAGGTTGGAGGGAAAAATAATAATGATTTATCATATAAATTAATTGATGGTTTAGAGCATCAATACTTAAATCATGACTTAGAAAATAATATTAAAATATTAAAAGATGCTGGTTTTGAAATATTATTCTCTCATGAATATTTTCCAAAAAGTAAGTTCTATGATATAGGAGCACTAGTTTATTTTGCTAAGATTATTGAGTGGGAGTTTCCTAATTTTTCAGTTGATTCTTGCTTTCAGAACTTATGTAAACTAAAAAAAGAGTTAGATGAAAAAGGTTATATTGTTGGAACAGAACATAGGTTTATGATAGTTGCAAAAAAACAATAAAAATATAGTAATAGTAACTTATATTGTTACATAAAATCTCTTAAATAATTATTTAAGAGATTTTTTATATATAGTATATACCTAATTGATTAAATATGTGCTATACTAGTAAAAACAAATATATTGTAGAAATTTGACGAATGATAAAATATTAAAATATAAGGTGGGATAAATATGATTAAGATTATGGCAGATTCCACATGTGATCTATCTAAAGAGATAATTGATAATTATAATATAGGAGTTGCGCCTCTTAATATTATTATTAAAGGAAAGAGTTATAAAGATAAGATAGATATTCAGCCAGATGAATTTTATAAAGTACAAAGATCTCTAGATAAAAATCCAACTACATCAATGCCTAGCCCAGAAGAATATTTAAAAATTATAGATAGAGCAGTTAAAGATGGATATACTGAAATATTATGTATTTGTATGTCTAGTGGAACAAGTGGCTCATATCAGTCTGCTGTTATAGCAAAAGATTATTATTATGAAAATAATAAAGATTCTAATATTAAAATACACGTAGTAGACTCTTTATCTATGAGTCATGGAAGTGGTTGGTTAATAGTAAAATCTGATGAATTACTTGAAGAAGGTTATAGTTTTGACCAAATAATAGAGTTCAATGAAAATCATAAAACCCGAGTTAAGCACTTTCTTTGTGTAGATGACTTAGATAATTTAATAAAAAGTGGTAGATTAACTAATGTCAGTGCATTAATTGGTAAAGTCTTAAGAGTTAAACCTATAATGTCCATGAAAAATGGTAAAGGAGCAATAGTATCTAAAGTAAGAGGAAAAAATAAAGCATTAAATTATTATATAGATGAGTTTACAAGAAGAGTAGATAAAGATATTACAGATTTCATTATTATTGGTTATACTACAGATATAAATATAGCTAGTAATTTACAAGAAAAAATTAAGAAGGAAACAGATTTTGATGGAGAAATTTATATAATGCAAATGGGGGCAGCGGTAGGAACTCATGTAGGATCTGGAGGATTATCTATGTTTTTTGTAGAAAAAGAAAAAATGAAAGATGGATTGCTAAAAAATAAAATAAGAACTATAAAAGAAAAAAGATTGCAAAAATAAGTTTATATAAAAATAGAAAATAGATTAGTAAAGATATATGTGTAAAGGACCAGAGATATTATAAATAATAAACTATCTCTGGTCCTTTTGTAATAAAAAAGGATTTTGTAAAGATATATAGAATAAATTATGATAAAGGTTAATTGAATATTTAATAGTAAAATAAAGTTTTTATACAAATAGATATTAAGTAACGGGGGTAAAATAAATGATAAAAAAACTAAAAAGAGGAGATACAATTGGATTTTTCTCACCATCAACACCTATTACTGCATTGTGCCCTAATAGATTTAACAGAAGTAAAAAATTTCTTGAAAATAAAGGATTTAAATTAAAAGCTGGAAATTTAACAGATAAAAAAGACTTTTATAGGTCTGGTAGTATAAAAGATAGAGCAGAAGAATTAAATCAGTTAATAAGAGACCCAGAAGTAAGATGCATTATTTCTACAATAGGTGGAATGAATTCAAATTCAATAGTACCATATATAGACTATGAATCTTTAAAAAAAGATCCTAAAATAATTATAGGATATTCTGATATGACAGCAATATTATTTGCTATTTATGCTAAAACTGGAATAACTACTTTTTATGGGCCAGCATTAGTAGCTTCATTTGGAGAAATAGAACCTTTTAATGAACTGAATTTTAAATATTTTGAAGATATTTTAGTTAAAGAAATTAATATACCTTATAATTATAAAGTGCCAAAAATGTGGACTGAGGAATATATAGATTGGGAAAGTCAAAATAGAAGCAAAAAATCAAATAAAAATGAGTGGATAACTATAAATAAAGGAAAGATTAAAGGTAGATTAATAATAGGGAACTTGAATACAATGGCAGGTATATGGGGAAGTGAATACATGCCTGAAATTAAAAAAGGAGACATATTGTTTATAGAAGATTCTTTAAAAGATGCTGAAACTATAGAGCGTTCATTTGCTATGCTAAAAGCCAATAATATATTTGATAAGATAGGTGGATTGATACTAGGAAAGCATGAACTTTTTGAAGATAGAGGAAGTAAAAGGAAGCCATATGAAATATTAGAAGAAGTAATAGGCAGATATAACTTTCCTTTTTTAGCTGAAGTAGATTGTAGTCATACACATCCAATGTTTACAATGCCAATAGGATCAATAATTGAATTAGATGCTACAGGTAAGTCAATTAATTTAATTAGTGAATATTTGTAGAATAAATTTAGTTTAGATATGAGATTAATTAATTTTTAAAATAATAAAGAGGAGAAAACTATGGATTTTCAAGTAATTGGACGTTTATTAGCCTTATTATTTATATGGATAGTAATTACAAAGATATTTATAAAAATTTCAGGATATATTGGAGAGATATTAGGCATAGGAAAATTTTTTGTAAATCTATTTAAGAAAATAGAAAATAAACTTCCTAATAAAAGAAAAATATGATGAAAATAATAAAATTACTAAATTTGAAAATAATCACTTGATATATAACTATAAAGTTATTGATGAAACTATAAATTTTATATTGCTTAATGAAATATATGAATAAAATTTTAATTATATGTATGATGTAATGAGCATGAAAACTAATTTAATAATATTTAGATAAAATAAGTTTTAGAGATAGATAGTATATAAGTTAAATTAAGTTTTGGGGGGATGGAATGAAAGTAAGTATTAATTTTAAAACGGATGGTGTTATTGATTTCTATAATATATTTAATACAAAGAATATTTTAAAAAAGAAAGATATTGTAAATCTCTTTGATAAGTATTCATATGAAAAGTTATTAGAACTATTTGGTAAAAATGTTGACCTTATAGAAAAAGATCAATGGATAAATTTATTTCATAAAGCATATATACTTTATTTAAATAATAGTAAGGAGAATGTTGAGGAAAACCCAGTAAAAAGCAGCATTATTCAATCTGTGTTATGGACTCTAAATAATATTGAAAATCTAAATAAAAATGTAGATAGAATAGAAAAAATAATAAATAGACAAGCTTTTATAAAAGAGACATTAAAATATTTACCTAATATTAATTCTGATATTGAAATAAACATAGAATTATATGTTTTTATGTACAATGCATGTGTAGAAAAAAGTGTAGTATTATTGGATGTTTCATTTGCAACTTTATTGACTGAAGATCAGCTAAATGCACTATTATCACATGAATTACATCATTATTTAAAAGAAAATTGTCAAAAACCAAAGAAAGGATATAATGAAGTAGGGAAAGCTCTATTTGCTCTAGAAAATGAAGGAATAGCTGATATGTGTAGCTTTAAAGATATATGCTTCATATATGAATATTTTGGATTTATGGAAAAAGGAATCCTTAAAGATTGTTTGGAAAATCCAGATAGGTATATGAGAGAATTTATCAAATTGTTACGAGATAAATTGATTTTAAATAAAGATATTAAATTAAATAATTTTCTTATGACAAATCAAATTGTTCATCCTTTAGGTTATTCAATAGCAAAATATATTGAGAACACATTTGGAATAGATGAGCTTAGAAATTGTGCAGGAAAACCATTAAATTTTCTATTAAAATACAATGATGCTGTAAAGAAAAATCTACATAAAGAATTACTTGATCAAGAAACCATACAAAAGTTAAAGGAAATTTATGATGAGAATATATAAAATTATTATATAGTATAGGGGATATATTGTGAAAACACATATTATAGGTGGTAGCGGAACGGGAAAATCTTATATAGCGAAACAAATATCAAAGAAGTATAATATCCAACACTTTGATCTAGACAATATTTTTTGGGATAACACAGTAAAAACTTATGGAATAAAAATGCCTGTAGAAAAGAGAACAGAAGAGCTAAGTAATATATTATCAAAAGAAGATTGGATAATTGAAGGAGTATATTATAGTTGGTTATTAGATAGTTTTAAACTTTCAGATAAAATATTTGTTCTTAATATATCACCATTGATATTTAATTTTAGAATTATCAAAAGGTTTATTAAAAGAAAATTTGGACTTGAAGAAGGCAAAAAAGAAAATATAAAATCATTAAAAGATTTAATTATATGGACAAATAACTATCAAAAGTTTAAAATACCTAAAATACTTGAAGTTTTAGAGCCCTATAGAGATAAAGTTATAGTTATTCACAATACAAAAGAATTGTATAAATATTTTATGAAAATTGATAAATAAATAGTAATATTATATAAAACAGAGACATTTCAAAATAGAAATTGTTTCTTTTTTTATAATGAAAAAGGATTATGGAAAGATATGTAGAATAAACATAGTGAGAAAGGAGATTTTAAATGAATGAAACACAACTACTTAATAGAACACTTGAATTAATAAATGAAGCTGGAACACTAGATGCATATAATTTCTTAGTAACAAATATATATACATTGAATTCCATGTCAAGTCAAGTTTATAATTTTTTATACTGCTTAGCTGCTACATCGGACAAAAAAGAGGAAGCTCTAAGGTGGTTAGAAGAGGCAATTATTTTAAAGGAATTATGGTATAGGCCAGAAGTTTTTGAAGATGAAGATTTAAATAGTCTACAAGATGATATAAGATTTAAAACTTGTTCCAAAATTTCAGAAGAAAGATACCTTAAAGCTCATAAAATATCAAAGACTCAGTGTACTTGGATAAATAAAAGTAGTAATGGATTGATACTTGTTTTACATGGTAATCAGCAGAACAATGATATTAGTAAGGTGACTTGGCAATTTCTTTATGGTGAGAAATATCAAGTTGAATATTTACAATCAGAGGAAATAGATTCATATAATTTATTTAGATGGGAAGATGATGGAACTGGACCAATTCAACTTAAAGAAACTATTGATTCGATTGAATGGAATAGTTATGAGCATAAGATTTTGTGTGGATTTTCAGCAGGGTGTAATGTGATTTTAAGAGGAATTAGAGATAAAGATATTAGATGTAATAAGATAATACTGCAATCTCCTTGGATTCCTATTGTTAAAAATAACGTAAATAGTTTGATTCAAGCATTAAAAAAGAATGATATTGAAGTACTTATAATATGTGGAAATGACGATGAAGACTGTTTGAAACAATGTAAAATATTCGAATTAAAGTTAATTGAAGAAGAGTTAGATGTTAATACATTATACATTGAAGGCCTTGGACATGATTATCCAGAGAACTTCAATGAAATAGTTTTAGATTTTATTAATAAAGATAATTAAAGTCATTATTAAAGTTGTTATTTCAAATATTGGCTGATGGACTTAACATAGCATAATATTTGCAGTAAAAAAAGGAATAAGGGTGTGTTAATATGGTACAATCTCCAACTAAGAGAGCATTATATGAAATTCACATTTTAAATTATATGTAAAATGAATGGAGGAAATATGTTAGATAAATCAGTAAAGCATTTAGGGGTAGTAATGATTAGAAATAATAACCTAGGATATCCTAAATATCAATTGCCTGAAGGATTTAATTTTGTGAAATTTCAAGAAGGTGATGAGTTAGAGTGGGCTAAGATAGAAACATCAGTTGAAGAATTTACAGGTATAGATAAGGCTTTAGTGCATTTCAAAAAAGAGTTTGGTAATCAATATGAAAAGGTAAAAGAAAGATGTATTTTTATTAAAGATAAACATGGTCAAAAAGTTGCAACGGCTATGGCTTGGGAAGGACAATTACAAGGTCTCGAACTACCAAGAGTACATTGGGTAGGAGTAAAAAAAGATTATCAAAGTATAGGATTGAGTAAAGCGTTAATAACAAAAATTCTAGACATATATAAGGAGTTAGGAGAAAAAAGAAATATATATTTGACTACACAAACGTGGAGTTATAAAGCTATTAATATCTATAAAAAATTTGGATTTAAACCATTTAATGATATGAAAAGAGGGAAACAAGAAGGTGTTTGTAGTGATTTTGAATGTGACTTTAATATTGCATGGAATATTATAAATGAAAAAATTGAATCATACGAAGAAAGTAAAAATGTTGGTTAGAAAAATAGAATTATTCTATTTTTGGGATTGTGGTCAATTTGATGAATTAAACCCATTTTATATATTTGGTAAAGAAAACATACCAGAAATACTATTTTTAATTGCTAATACAGATCCTTTTAAATTTGAAATCCTAAAAAAACTTTATTGTAGTATAGAGCAATGTATTGAATGGAGGTTTTGTTAATGGATATATTTTATGAAATACATAAGGATATACCGAGAGAAGGACCAGGAGATAATGATTCAACAAAACAAGCAATAACTATGCTAAAAGATATACCTGAAAATTCTACTATACTTGATATAGGTTGTGGTCCAGGTATGCAAACAATTGAATTAGCTAAAAATATCAATGGTAAAGTATTTGCAATTGATATAAATAAAACATTTCTAGATAGACTAGTAGAGACTTCTTTTAATAATAACTTATCTCGCAAAATAGAAGCAAAACAAATGTCTATGTTCTCATTAGAATTTAAACAAGATAACTTTGATGTAATTTGGTGTGAAGGAGCTATTTTTATTATAGGTTTTGAAAGAGGTATACAAGAATGGAGAAATTATATAAAAATAGGTGGATATTTAGTTGTTTCAGAGATTTCTTGGTTGCGGAAAGATATACCTGAAGAACCAAAGAGTTTTTGGGAATCTGATTATCCTGAGATTAAAGGAATAGCAGATAATATAAAAATAATAGAAACGTCAGGTTATTCACCAGTTGGTCATTTTGTCATCCCTGAAAGTGGATGGTGGAAAGATTATTATAATCCATTAATAGATAGGATAAATAAATTAAGAAAAAAATATATAAATAACAAAGAAGCTAATAATAGATTAGATAATACACAAAGAGAAATTGAAATGTATGAGAAATATTCAGATTATTATGGCTATGTATTCTATATAATGAAAAGAATAGATTAATATTCTAAATTTGTTGGTTTAACTTAGGATTTAAGATTATTTATAATTAGAGGTACTGAAAAATTTATTTAAAAAGTAGTTAAATTCATTATAATGATATTTAAAACAAGGAGGTAATTATGGATATAAAGTCTAAATCATGGAACTGGGATGAAGTAAAGGAGAAATTTTGGGGAGAACCAGCAGAAGAAGTTTATTATTTAGGTAATAGATGGAAGAAAGAAAATAATATGAAAGTTTTAGATTTAGGCTGTGGTATTGGTAGACATTCTATTTTTTTATCTCAAAATGATTTTGATGTTTATGCACATGACTTATCTGAAAGTGGATTAAGGAAACTAGATGAAGTATCTAGTAAAGAAGGCTTAAATATTAAAATTAATTTAGGTGATATGGTATCATTACCTTATGAATCTAATTTTTTTAATTGCATATTAGCTTATAATGCTATATACCATACAGATAGAGTTGGTATAGAGAAGGTTATTTCTGAAATAAAGAGAACTTTAAAAGATAATGGTGAAATTTACCTTACTTTTAATTCGAAAAATAATCCTTCATTTAATAATCCTAGTAATGAAAAGATAGGAGAAAATACAATAATCAAAACTGAAGGAAAAGAAAAAGGAATTCCCCATTATTATGTAGATGAAAAAGAGGTTAGAAGATTAATGAAAGATTTTAAAATTATTAGTTTAAGACATGTAGAAGAAATAGGGGATGACTGGAGAAGTTGGCATTACTACGTATTAGCTAAATTTATATAACTAAGGAGAGAATATAATAATCGTAAAAATCTAATAAAGAACAATCTGACAAAATATAAAGAGGAGATTGAAGATAATGAAAATGAAATTAAGAGTTTGTGATGATAATGATAAAAATATTGTAGCACCTATGATTGTAGAATTAATGAATTATCATCGTAGATTAACTAAATCACCACAGGAATACTGGTGTACAATTGAGGAGGGAGAGAAATCATTTGATTCATGGTTAAAAGAAGGTAGAATTTATTTAATAGTTAATAATGGAGATTATATTGGATTCTTTTATTTAGAGTTTGGTGGAAATAACGCTGCATGGCTTGAAGATTTATTTATTCTTGAGAAATATAGAAGAAAAGGGTTAGGAAGAAAAGCTATGAATATTCTTGATGATATAATGATTAAGGAGAATATTACTGCTCTGTTTGTGGATGTAATTCCACGGAATATTGATGGGATAGAGTTTTATAGAGAAATGGGATTTGATCATTTGAATATGATTGAATTAAGAAAGAATTATGATTTAAGATTGAATAAAGAAGAAGAGGTTGAAATATTAGGTTATGATTTTAAGAAGTATTGAGAAAGCAAATATTTATATAGTATGCATTATTTAATAGTTAGTCTTCATTTTTTAAAATCTTTGGTTATTAGCTTAGAGATATCTAGTTTTTTTAATTAGGGTAGTAGGGATGGTCAAACAATAATATACATACAAGATATTTTAGTTTTAGATGAATACAAAAGGAATGGAATAGGTACGAATTTATTGAATCAAATATTAGATAAGTATAAACATGTACGACAAAAAGTTTTATTAACAAATGATAGTGAAGAAACTAGAGGTTTTTATATAGCAAATAAATTCATAGCATGTGATAAAGATGATTTAGTTGCTTTTGCAAAATTTAATTAGAATATACTAAATAAGTACCATGAATTTTAAAAAGAGGGGAATATAATGAAGGCAATGATAATGGATGAATATGAAGAGGGAGCTTCTATAATTGATGGTCCTGAAGAGGTTATTAAAGAACTTAAAGAGTATTTGATACAATTCGATAAGTATGAGCATTCAGCCTGTTGGGGAGTGGAAGAATTTATAAGCTATTTAAATGATGTTGTTCTAATAGATAATGATGAAAAAATAATTATTCTTAAACTGTGGACTTATGATTATGATAAAAACCTACCAACATTAAAAATTTAGATAATCACTATTATTCCTATGTGTATTCAGTTAAGATACATTATATTTTTTATGAAGAGAGAATTAGTTAAAATGAATTAACAAAGTAGAAGTATTTCAATGAAACGTTTTGAACTTTTTATGGGAAAATGGAAAGCTGATGACATTTGAAACTAAGAAATCAAAAGGTTAAATAAGAATTTTAAAAGGGGTAGATTTAATGGATTATGGAGTTATTTTATATCTTGATACAAAAAGTAATAATTATATAAATGATTTAAGATATAAAATATGTAATAATGGTGTTAATAAACATACAATAGATTCAGGGATTAAACCTCATATAACTTTAGCATCATTTGAATCTAAAGATATATTTAATTTTATTGAAAAGCTGAAAATTTTTCTAAAATATGAAAAAGCATTTGAGGTTGAGTTTAATAGTATAGGGATTTTTCCATTTAAAGAAAATGTGGTATATTTATCTCCTGTTATGAATATGGAATTATACGGCATTCATAATAGATTCTATAGTTTCTTTAAAAATCATAATTTAAAATATGGAGATTATTATTTACCAGAAAAGTGGGTTCCTCATTGTACAGTAGCATCAAGGTTAGATATAAATGAAGTTATTAGTTCAATAACTACTATTAAAGAAGAATTTAAAGTATTCAGTTCTTTAGTTAAATATGTAGGTGTTATACAAGGAGAACCACCAAAAGAAATAGCATGTATAAAACTCTAGAGAAAGTACTTAGTATACTTAGCTTTAGTTTATTAGTAAAATGTATTTTTATCGAATAGTATTTTCTTAATTTACTAAAACTCAAAAAATAAGAAGGGAGTTAATAATTATGAAATATCCAGAAATAACAGTAGGTGCAGTTATATTTAATCCTGATAATAAAATACTTCTTTGCAAATCTCATAAATGGAATAATAAATATATAATTCCTGGTGGTCATATTGAGTTAGGGGAAAAAATGGAGGAAGCATTGAAAAGAGAAATATTAGAAGAGACTGGATTGGAAATATATGACATTAAATTGATTAGCATAAAAGAAAGTGTTTATAATGAAGTGTTTCATGAAGATAAACATTTTATATTTATTGATTATATATGTAAAACAGATTCATATAATGTAGTTTTAAATGAAGAAGCAGAAGAATACGAATGGGTAGATTTAAATGAAATTGATAATTATGAATTAGGTGGATTTGTTAAATCCTTATTAGAAGAAATTAAAAAGAAAGAAAAGTCAAAATATAAAACTGAGGTTTTTTATGGTTACTAATCTAAAAATACTATCATTAAAAATATCTATATTGTTATTAATTTTGGGTATTTTATCTATGGTGTAGAAATATAGATTAACTTAGGATGAAAATGAGGTAATACAATGAGCAATATAAACTTTAGAAATATTGATAAAAGCAATGAAGAAGCAGTTAGAAAAATAGAATTAAAAGGTACACAAGAAAATTTTATTGAAACTGTAGATGAATGTTTAAAAGAAGCTAGTATGTATAGTGAGTGGAATCCAGTAGCTATATATAAGAATGATATAATTATTGGATTTGCTATGTATGGTTCTTTTGGTCCTAATAAAGATACGTGGATTGATAGAATATTAATAGATAAAAAGTATCAAGGTAAGGGTTATGGAAGAATTGCAATGAATAAACTTATAGACATAGTTTTAGAAAAATACAAAGTAAATACTATATATTTAAGTATTGTTCCTGGAAATGAAGCAGCGTATAATTTATATAAGAGTATTGGCTTTAAATATATGAACGAAAAAGATGAGAATGGCGAGCTTTTATTTAAATATGAAATTTAATATTATTTAATCTACAAAATAGAAGTAGGGTTAACCCTACTTCTATTTTTCCATAGCTTTTTTAGCAAATTCAGTATTTACTATTTGCTCATAAGGAGCTCTATTATCGAGTACTCCAGCTAGTTCCATTATGTCCATCATATGCTCTAAACCTTCTTCAGTTAAAACTAAATCAGGTTTCCAAGTATCTTGATTTTTATATCTTTCTACAAGAGATATTAATATATCTTTATCTGTATCAGGAAATTGTCCTTTTAAAGCTTCAGCAATATCTTCAGAAGAATTTTCATTGACCCAGACCATACCACGATAAACAGCATTTGTAAATTTTTGAATTATTTCAGGATTTTCTTTTATATATTCTTTGGTTGCACTATAGCATGTATAAGGAACATATCCTGCTTCTTCCCCAATGGATGCTACAATATGTCCTTTACCTCCTTTTTCTAATTCTGAAGCCACAGGCTCAAATAGGGTTACATAATCTCCTTCTCTACCTAAAAATGCTCCAGCCATTGCAGCAAATTGTATATCAGTTCTAACTTCTACATCTTTACCAGGTGTGATATCTTTAGATTTTAATACATATTCTAAAGTCATTTCTGGCATACCACCTTTTCTTCCTCCTATAATTGTTTTACCTTTTAATTTATCAAATGTAAAATTATCATCTTTTTCTCTTCCAACTAAGAAAGAACCATCTTTTTGAGTTAGTTGTGCAAAGTTAATAGCATAGTTATCTTTATCACTATTATATACATACACACTTGCCTCAGGTCCCATAAATCCTATATCAGCTTCTCCTGATAGTAAAGCTGTCATTGATTTATCTGCACCTTTACCATTTGTAAGCTCTATATCAAGGCCTTCTTCTTCAAAAAATCCTTTTTCTAATGCTACATATTGTGGAGCATAGAAAACAGAGTGGGTAACTTCTATAAGTCTTACTTTTTCTAACTTTGCTTCATCTTTACAACCTGATAAAATTGGCAAGATAAATAAAGAAATTACTAATATTACTGCTAATAATTTAGATTTCATGATACACCTCCAAAATTTATTCACTATACTTTATTATATTTTGAAGGAATATATATGTTACTATTAGTTTAATTATGCATTAATGTTGACAATAATAGTATAATAAATATATAATTATATATAATATAAAAATTAGAGGCAATGAGAAAGAGGAGTAGACAAGAGAACTTTTAGAGAATGAATCCCTTGGCTGAAAGGATTCAGAAGTAAACTTTTGTTGAAGGTAGCTTTTGAGCTTTCAGATTGAACTAGTAGTAAATCTGAACGGACAATGTTCGTTAAAACTAAGAGAGTCAATTTCAGAATTGAAATTAAGGTGGTACCGCGATTACCTTCGTCCTTATATAAGGATGGAGGTATTTTTTAGTTTATAAGGGGTGGTCTTATTTTTAAATTAGGTATAGTAATATTTTTAATTAGTAGTGTAATAGTTTTAGGTGCTGATAGACAGTATAATAAAGGGAAGATAAAAGATTTGAAATCCTTACTTAAAATAAAAGTATCAGGTCTTTTACTTACTATTATTTCAGTTATATTAATGATTTATGGAAAATAAAGAGGAGTGAATTAAATGGAGAATTTAGCAAAAACGTATAATCCTAAAGAGTTTGAAGATAGGCTATATAATGATTGGAATAATAAAGGTTATTTCAAAGCAGATGTAAATGAAAATAAAGAACCATTTACTATTATGATGCCACCTCCTAATGTAACAGGAAATCTTCACATGGGTCATGCATTAAATAGTACTATTCAAGATATTTTAACAAGATGGAAGAGAATGGACGGTTATGAAGCATTATGGCTTCCTGGAACTGATCACGCTAGTATTTCTACTGAATCAAAAGTAGTTACCCGTATAAAAGAACAAGGTCACAGTAAAGAAGACTTAGGAAGAGAAGGATTTTTAGAAAAGGCTTGGGAATGGACAGAAGAATATGGTGGAAATATAAAAAATCAATTAAGAAAACTAGGTGTTTCTTGTGATTGGTCAAAAGAAAGATTTACTCTGGATGAAGGTTTAAGTGATGCAGTAGAAGAAGTTTTTATTAGATTATATGAAAAAGGTTTAATATATAGAGGAGATAGAATAATAAATTGGTGCCCTAGTTGTGCTACAGCTATTTCAGATGCAGAAGTTGAACATCAAGAATCACAAGGTAAATTGTGGCATGTAAAATATCCTGTAAAAGGAGAAGATAAATTTATAGAAATAGCAACTACAAGACCTGAAACAATGCTAGGTGATGTAGCAGTTGCAGTAAATCCAAATGATGAAAGGTATGAAGATTTAGTAGGTAAAACTCTTATTTTACCACTAGTAGGAAGAGAAATACCAATAATTAAAGATGAATACGTTGAAATGGAGTTTGGAACTGGTGCAGTTAAAATAACTCCAGCACATGATCCTAATGATTTTGAAATAGGACTAAGACATAACTTGGAAAATCTTAAAATATTAGATGATAATGCTAAAATAAATAGTAATGGTGGAAAGTACGAAGGTCTTGAAAGATATGAAGCTAGAAAACAAATTGTATCTGATTTAGAAGATAAAGATTATTTAGTAAAAATAAAAGATCATGATCATAATGTAGGTCATTGTGAAAGATGTGATACTATAGTTGAACCTATTATATCAAAACAATGGTTTGTAGAAATGAAGCCTCTAGCAGAACCTGCAATAGAAGCTTTAAAAAATGGTAAATTTAAATTTATACCAGAAAGGTTTGAAAAGATTTATTTAAATTGGTTAGAAAATATTAGAGATTGGTGCATATCAAGACAGTTATGGTGGGGACATAGACTTCCAGTATATTATTGTAAAGATTGTGGTGAAGTAATTGTATCTAAAAAAAGACCAGAAAAATGTACGAAATGCAACTCAGAAAATTTAATTCAAGATGAAGATACACTTGATACTTGGTTTTCATCAGCACTTTGGCCTTTTTCAACATTAGGTTGGCCACAAAACACTAAAGAATTAGAATATTTTTACCCTACAGATGTACTTGTAACTGGATATGACATTATATTCTTCTGGATTGTAAGAATGGTATTTTCAGGTGTTGAACAAATGGGAGAAGTTCCTTTTGAAAATGTATTTATTACAGGACTTGTTCGCGACTCTGAAGGTAGAAAAATGAGTAAATCTCTAGGAAATGGAATTGATCCATTAGAAATAATAGACGAATATGGTGCAGATGCTTTAAGATTTTCTCTTATAACGGGAAATACTCCAGGTAATGATATGAGATTCTATGTTGAAAGAGTAGAATCAAGCAGAAATTTTGCTAATAAATTATGGAATGCTTCTAGATTTGTAATAATGAATTTAGGGGAAGAATTTCATTTTACAGGGATAGATAATGAAAATCTAAAGGTAGAAGATAAGTGGATAATTTCTAGATTAAATAGTGCTATAAAGGAAATTGATGATAATCTAAATAAGTTTGAATTAGGACTTGCAGCACAAAAGATATATGATTTTACATGGAATGAATATTGTGATTGGTATATAGAAATGGTTAAACCTAGATTATATGGAGAAGACGAAGCTGATAAAATTACAGTTAAAAATGTTCTTATACATGTATTAGGGGATATAAATAAATTACTTCATCCTTTTATGCCTTTTGTAACAGAAGAAATATATAGTTATATAAATGAGAGTAATGAAAGTATAATGGTATCTAATTGGCCGGAAAATGATGATAAATATAATTTTGTTGAAGCAGAAGAACAAATTGATTTTATTATGGATGCAATAAAAAGCATAAGAAATATAAGAGCTGAAATGAATGTTATTCCTTCTAAAAAAGCAAAGGCTATATTTGTAACACAAAATTATAATAAAAGAAAAATATTAGAAAATAATGAATTATTCTTTACTACACTTGCTTCAGCATCTAGTGTAGAAATAAAGGAAAATAAAGATGGAATATCAGATGATGCAATGAGTGCTGTTGTAGAAGGTGCTGAAATATTTTTACCTCTTGAAGAGCTTGTAGATTTTGATAAAGAGATAGAAAGATTAGAAAAAGAAAAATCAAGGTTAGAAAATGAAATTAAAAGAGTAAATGGAAAGTTATCAAATAAAGGATTCGTAGAAAAAGCTCCAGAGTCTATAGTAAATCAGGAGAGAGAGAAGAAACAAAAATACGAAGGGATGCTAGATAAAGTTGTAGAGCGATTAAACAACATTATAGATAAAAAAGATTAATAAAGAGGTGGAAATATGAATTATAATGGAGCTTTAGAATTTATACATGGTACTAGAAAATTTGGAAGTAAATTGGGATTAGATAATATAAAAAAATTATTAGAGTTATTAGGAAATCCACACGATAAATTAAAATTTATTCATATAGCAGGTACTAATGGTAAAGGTTCAACCACTTCTTTTATTTCTAGTATATTGTTTGAATCTGGATACAAGGTAGGGTCATTTACGTCGCCCTATCTAGAGGTTTTTAATGAAAGAATCAGAGTAAATAACCAAAATATAAGTGATAAGAGATTAAGTGAAGTTACTTTAAAGGTAAAAGGAAAAGTAGAACAAATGTTAAAAGAAGGATACAATCATCCTACTGAATTTGAAATAGTTACAGCAATAGCATTTGTATATTTTCTTGAAGAAAAAACTGATATTGTAGTATTAGAAGTAGGACTTGGAGGAAGATATGATTCTACAAATATTATAGGGAAACCTTTAATATCTGTAATTACTCCTATATCTTTAGATCATATGGATATATTAGGTGATACTATAGAAAAAATAGCATATGAAAAAGCTGGAATTATAAAAGAAAACTCTACAGTAATCTCTTATCCTCAACAAAATGAAGCTCGTAATGTTCTTTTAAATGTTAGCAAAGAAAAAAGATCTGAAATTATGTTTTTAGATTTTAATGATATTAGCATAGATAGATGTAATGATAAAGGTTCAGTATTTAATATTTCACATAAAGATAAAATATATAGAAATTTTAAAATAAACTTAATAGGAAAATATCAAGTATATAATGCAAGTTTAGCAGTTAAGACGTTACTAATATTAAATGATAATAATGAAATAAATATTAGTGAAGAAGATATTAGAAAAGGACTTGAAAGTACTATATGGATGGGAAGGTTAGAAATAATAAATAATAATCCTAAAGTTATTATAGATGGTGCTCATAATGAGGCTGGAGCAAAGTCCTTAGTAGAAAACATAGAGAATTTATTTGAATTTAATAAGTTGATTTTACTTATAGGTATGTTAGAAGATAAAGAAGTATATAAGATATTATCTATAATAATACCACATGCTGACAATATAATAGTTACTAAACCGAGAGTTCCTAGGGCGATGAGTTCTAAAGACTTAGCAAAAAAAATTAATAAAATTAATCAAAAAGTTGTTTCAGAAGAAAATATTGAGCAAGCTATTAATTTATCCTTTGAGGAATATAATGAAGGCGATTTGATTGTTGCGTCAGGTTCTTTATATTTAATTGGTGAAGTTAGAAAGTTAATAAAAGAAAGATAAATTTATACCTCTTATTATTTTAATAATAAGGGGTATTCACCTAATTTTATCTATTAGCATAAAGTGTTATATAGAATAAAAGAGGTGAAAAGATGAATCGGTTTGAGAACAGAAAAATTATAGTTTCTAGTTCAGGGGAGAACTCTCTAAATATAATAGAACCAAATAAAGATTTTAAAATCTCTAAAATAAATTATACTGATATGTGTTTTGATAAGATAAAATATAAGATAGATGATAAAGTATTCAATTATAGAACCCATTCTATCTTTAAAAATTCAAAACCTAATATAATTTATTTAGTAAATTATTATGGGAACAATATACTAAAAATTGATATTTCTAAAAGAGAAATTATTGATTTAGTATATGTTGGTTGTTGTCCTAGCCACATAGCAATTTCTGATGAATATATATATATTACAAACAGTGATTCTAATTCTATATCTATAGTAGATATAGAAGAGTTTAATTTGATTAAAAATATATCTGTTGGTGAAAAACCTCATGATATAAAAATTGATAAACAGAATAATAAATTATATATAGCTAACAGTAATGAATATACTATAAGTGTAATTGATTTAAATCAAGATAAAGATGAAAAGATCTATATAGATATATTACCGTTACATTTTCATATATTGGATGAGAATATGTTGATATTGTCATGTGAGTGCGAAAACATGAAGAGTTCAATTTCTTTTTTAAATTTGAAAAATCAAAAAGTATCAAAGAGGATATTTATAGAAGAAACATTATTAGATATGGTTATATTAAAAGATAAGAATATAATTTTTTCTACTAATGGTGGTGATGGATTTTTATATAAGATAAATTATATTACAGATAGTATAGATAAGATATATCTTGGAGGAATGCCTAATGATATATTATGGGATGGTGACAATATATTATATATAACTGATTTAGTTAAAAATTCACTTTTAGTTTTTGATATAAATAAAAATTCTATAGTTAATCAAATATATGTAGGTAAAGAACCTAATGGATTAATCTTTTTATAAAGATAAAAAGATTAATCCATTTTTGTTGCAAGAATATCTATAAATTTTTTATATATAACTTGAGGATTTTGTTTCCAATTTTTACATATCATCTTTGCTTGTTCATTAGAAACTACATTTAATGAAAGTGTAAATAAAGTATTGTCATTTTCAACTACTTTTAAATTAACAATATATTCAGTATCATTTTTTTTATAATAATTGCCTATAATTTGCTTTTCTTTAACTTTTTCTTCATTTTTTATAGAACACTTTCTATCTACTAAATCTTTTGTTTCAGTAGCTATTCTTTCGTAAAATAACTCTAGAACTTTTTTTCCTTCTTCTGTTATATTGTAATATTCATTACCATCTTTAGTTTTTATGGTTATAAAATTTGATGCTACTAATTCGCTTAAATATTGTTGTACTAAAAAATAATTCATTTGATTATTTTCTAAAACAAATTGAGTAATTTCAGAATTTGTAGTAGGATAATCTATTTTGTTAAAAATGTACAATAATATTAACTTATTTTGTGCTAATTCATCACTATTTTCAATAAACATTATATCACCCTTAATACTATTAATCATATAAATTATAACATAAAAAAGAGAAATAAGTTTAAACTTATTTCTCTTTTTAAAAATTACTTATTTACCTGACATTTGTCTTTGTGCAGATTCAACTAATTTTTTAGTCATGTATCCACCAACATAACCATTTTGTCTAGATGTTAAAGTTCCTTTATCTATATTATCATAATTTGTAAGACCTAATTCATTTGCTATTTCAGTTTTCATTTGATTTAAAGCTTTTCTAGCTTCTGGAACTACTATTCTATTTGTATTATTAGCCACTTTAAAGACCTCCTAAAATTTTTATATACAACTTTTTCTGTTGTAATATTAATATAACCTGAATCTCAAAAAAAGATACTGGAAGTTAATGATTAAAAATATAAAAAATAGATATATTACATATTATTAAATTTGTAATAAAGATATATATTTTAATAGTATATGGATATTTGATATAATAAATTATATAATAAAAACATAAGAAAAGAGGGAAAATATGAAAAAAATTTTAAGTGTTTTTTTGATATTACTTATTTTATTAACTTTAAGCAGTTGCAAATCAGAGTCTAAAGAAACTACTCCAGACAATGATGGTATAAATCAAGATAAACAAGAAAATAATGATAATACAAAAGTGGATGAAGAAGAGAATAATAAAGAAAAAGAAGAAAAAATAACTAAAGAAGATATTGATTTATCTTTAAAGCCTAATGAAAATGGAGAAATAATGGTACTTATGTATCATGGAATAACTGATAAAGAAGATGTATGGGATAGAACACATGAAAATTTTAGAAGAGATTTACAGACACTTTATGATAAAGGATACAGACCTATTAGTTTAAAAGATTTAGTAAATAATAATATAACAACAGAAGCAGGCTATACTCCGGTAGTTTTAACTTTTGATGATGGAAGACAAAACAATTTTGATATAATAGAGAAGAATGGAGAAAAACAAATAAATCCAAATAGTGCTGTAGGAATATTAGAAGAGTTTCATGAAAAACATCCAGATTTTCCACTTGAAGCAACATTTTTTATAAATGGAACAAATCCTTTTAGACAACCAGAATTAATTGAATATAAGTTGAATTATATAATAGATAAAGGAATGGATATAGGAAACCATACTATAGATCATAATGATATGACAAATGTAAGTTCAGAAGAGAAGGTACAAGAATATATTGCAAAACAAGTAGAGTTTATAAATTCTATAGTACCAGATTATGAAGTTAATACTTATGCACTTGCTAATGGTGGAAGACCAAGGGGGTCATTAGAAAAATATTTAGAAGAAGGTAGCTTTGATAGTACTAGTTATAAAAATATTGCTATTTTAAATGTAGGATGGAAACCAAGTGTGTCTCCTATAAATAAAGAGTTTGATCCTTTAAGTATTCAAAGAGTACGAGCTAGTGAAACACAAGTAGATGGAGTAGGTATGTATGATTGGATGAAAGGATTTGAAAATAATCCATCTAGAAAATTTATTAGTGATGGTTCTCCTAATATAGTAACTGTTCCTAAAGATGAAGAACAAAACATTGATAAATCAAAGATAAAAGATAAAGAATTATATATTTATGAAAAAAATTAGGTAGTTAACTACCTAATTTTTTTGGATTAAGAATATCAGAAATATAATCAATAAATGGAAATATTAACATAACTATAGTTATGTTGAAAATAGTATGTGCATTTGCTATTTGTCTTGAAATATTATAAGGGGATAAAATCATTACTAAGCTTTTTAATAGATCACCTAAATAAAAAAATATTATGACACCAAGTATATTAAATAAGAGATGAAATAAAGCTATTCTTCTACCATAATTATTAGTACTTATGCCTGCTATTATTGCATCAATAGATGTACCTATGTTTAATCCAAATAATATATATATAGAAGATAATAGTGGAATTATTTCTTTTTCACTTATTAATTGTAGAAGTACAATAGATGTTGAGCTACTATGAATCAAAGAACTAAAAAAAGAGCCAAATAATATAGAGTTAATTTTACTATCATATACATATCCTATATTTTTTAAGATATAATTAGAGCTTGTAACTTTATATAATGATGAACCCATAAGTTCTATTCCTATGAAAATCAAAGATATACATAATATAAAACTACCTGCTAATCTATATTTATTATCCATGCTATATAGATATAATATTAAACCTGAGAGTATTATTATAGGTAAAATATTTTTAACATTAAAGGCTGTAATTTGTCCTGTAAATGTTGTACCAATATTTGAACCTAATACAATTGGTAATGCTCTTTTTATATCTAATACATTACTATGAGCTAATATAATTACAAGTACAATAACTAAACTACTACTTTGTACTATTACTGTTATTATAATACCTATAATTAATCCATTAAATTTTTTATATGTAAAATCAGTTAAAATATTTTTGATTTTATTATTTAAATTATTTTCCATGTAGGAAGATAAGAGTCTTATAGATAATATGAAAATTGTTAATCCAAATATGAATTCTATAATAGATTTCATATTTGTTTCATGTAATATATTCATTTATTTCACCCCTTATACAATAAATATATTCATGTATTAATACTAATTATTCTAGTAATTTAAATTTGATATTTATTGACTAATGAATGAATCAATGATTTAATGGTTAAGTATATTATTATTCTTTTAAAAGGAGAGAAGAATACTATGGATAAAAAAATATTTGTATTTATAATTTTAATTACACTAATATTTGTCAATGTTAATGCTACATTTGCAGATCAAAATGTAGAAGAAAAACCAGAACCCGTAAGAGCAAAAGTGCTTGAAATATTATCTGAAGATGAGCAAGAAACATCTTATGCAGAAGGTGAAACAACAACAATACAAACCATTGAGTTGGAGATTACAAGCGGTGAAAATAAAGGTGAAAAAATAATAGTTGAAAATCATGTTGATAGTATGTTTGCTTATAATATAGTTGTAGAACAAAATGATGATGTATTAGTATATTTAGAAAAAGATGAAAGTGGAGAAATAATTGAAGGGTACATATCAGAAATTGCACGTGATAAATATCTTTTATATTTAGGAATTGTATTCTTTCTATTACTGTTGATTATTGGAGGATTAAAAGGACTAAAAGCTATAATAACATTATTAATAACTGCTTTTGCAGTGCTTAAAATAATGTTACCTCTTATATTAAAAGGATATAATCCAATTTATTTATCTATAATAATTTCTATTTGTATAATTGCTGTTACTCTTGTAATAATTTCAGGCTTCAATAGAAAAGCTTTAGCTGCAATAATTGGAACAACTGGTGGCGTATTAGTTGCAGGACTTATTACACTTATTATTGGTGAATTAGCAAGTCTTACTGGACTTGGAACAGAAGAAGCCCAAATGTTAAGTTTAGTTGAACAAGGAGATTCATTTAATTTTAAAGGTATATTATTTGCTGGAATAATATTAGGAGCTTTGGGAGCTGTAATGGATGTTAGTATGTCGATAGCTTCATCAATAAATGAAATTAAAACAGCTAATCCTGAAATGACAACAAAACAATTAATAAAATCAGGAATGAATGTAGGTAAAGATATAATGGGTACTATGTCTAATACATTGATATTAGCTTATTCTGGCGGTTCTATACATTTGATGCTTTTGTTTATGGCACATGATTTTAATATAATTGATATTATAAATAGAGATATGATAGCATCTGAAATATTAAGAGCTCTAGCAGGAAGTATAGGACTTATATTTACAGTACCTATAACAGCCATAGTAGCATCTAATCTTTATAACAGAATTGATAAGAAGACAAGTAGTAAGCATTAAAATTTTTTATATTACTAATTTAGCATATCACCTAATATAATATAGTAATTATAATATATGGGGTGATATATGTGAAAAAATATTTATTTAAAAAGATTAATATTATAATTTTATTTTCAATAATTTTATTAGTATTGAGTATAATATTTATTAAAAGTTCAGATCCAAATATAGCAGAAGTATTTTCTCCTGATAAAAAGCTACCAATATATGGAGTAGATAGAGATGATAAAAAAGTTGCCATAAGTTTTGATGCAGCTTGGGGTGATGAATTTACTAAAGACATTTTAGATATTTTAGATGAAAATAAAATTAAAACTACATTTTTTTTAGTAGAGTTTTGGGTAGATAAATATCCTGAATTAGTCAAAGAGATTGATAAAAGAGGGCATGAGATTGGGAATCATTCTTCAAGTCATCCATATATGTCTGAGCTAAGTGAAAAACAGATAGTAGAAGAATTAAAAAAAACAGAAAAAAAAATACACAAATTAACAGGGAAAACTACTGTATTATTTAGACCACCTTATGGAGATTATAATAATAGGTTGATTGAAGTCTCTAATAAAAATAATTATCATGTAATACAATGGAGCATAGATTCTTTGGATTGGAAGGAAAAGGGAGTTCAACCTGTAGTAGATAGAGTTGTAAAAGATATAAACTCAGGATCAATTATTTTATTTCATAATAATGCAAAATATGTAACAGGATATTTACCTATTATATTAAAAGAGTTAAAAGAAAAAGGGTATGAAATAGTGCCTATTTCTGAAGTTATATATAAAAAAGATTATTATATAGACCATAGAGGAATACAATATAAAAAGTAATGTTTGGTGCATAATAATTGTGAAAACTAAAGATAATAATTGCAATTTAATTTATAGAGGAGATTTAAAATGTATATAATGAATATGGAGATATTTGGAATAACATGCAACTCAAAAAAAGTAAAAAAAGGTTTTATATTTGTAGCTATATGTGGTCAGAAATTTGATGGAAATGATTATATAGATGAAGCTATAAACAATGGTGCAGTTATAATATATACTGAAAAAGATATTAAAAATAAAGAAATCCCTGTAATAAAAGTTGAAAATTCACGAATTAAATTGGCAGAACTTTTAAATAAGTTTTATGATTATCCTACAGATGATATGACTATTATAGGAGTGACTGGAACAAATGGAAAAACAACAACAACTCATTTAATAGATGATATTTTTAAAAAAGCTAACAAAAAAACTGCACTTATAGGTTCATTAGGATTAAAAATAAATGATGAATATACTGATATTAATATGACTACACCTGATTCTGAAAACTTATATGAGATATTATTTAGACTAAGAAAGCAAAATATAGAAGTTGTTATAATGGAGGTTTCATCACATGCATTGAAGCTTTATAGAACACACGGAATAAATTTTGATGTTGCTATTCTAACAAATATAGATATAGATCATATGGATTTTCATAATTCATTTCAAGATTATTTAAATAGTAAAAAAAGATTATTTAATTCATTAGATAAAAACAAATTAGCAATAATTAATATAGATGATAATAATTCAAAGAAAATTTTGGAAGGAAACAATCATGTTTTAACCATAGCTTATGGACTTAATTCAAAGTCAAGTATAACCGCATCAAGCATACAAATGGATGAAAATTTGAGTTTTACTGTGTGTATTCAACGAAGTATAATTTCAGATAAAGGAAATGAATATGAGCCACAAGAATTTAATGTGTTTATGAATATATCTGGGATTTATAATGTTTATAATAGCTTAGCAGCAATATCTTGTGCTTTATATTATGATATTGATATTAATATTATAAGAAAATCACTTTCAAATATAAAAAATATTTCAAGAAGATTTGAGAAGATACATGATAGTAACTTTATTGTGATAGATGACTTTTGCCATAATCCAGCAAGCTATCAAGCTGTCTTAGATAGAGTAAGAAGTTTGAAATATAATAAAATAATAATAGTAAATGCTATTAGAGGTAGTAGAGGAATAAAAATAAATAAAGAAAATGCTTATGTTTTAGCTTCCTGGTATGAATTATTTAATAATCCTAAAATAATTGTTACTTTAAGTGATGATGTAGTGGATATTAATGATAAGGTTAATGAGGATGAAATTAATCAATATAAATATATATTTAGGGATTATGAAGTTGAACATGAACTCTATGATAGTCTTTATTTCTCAATTAAAAAGGCAATAAATTATGCAGATGAAGATGATATAATTCTTTTATTAGGGTCACAAGGAATGAATAAAGGAAAAGAAATATTTAAACAAATAGTAGAAATTTCTTAGAAATTTCTACTATTTTTATTTATATAAAAAAAGGAATTTCACAACTTATGTCTAATATTAAATTTAGGGGATTAATATTCATTACTAATGATAAGGATAAAAATTAAAATAATTATTCATAATTATAACATTAAATGAATAATATTATTTTAGGATCCAAAATCACATAAGAATAGGAAAGGAAGTGGGGCATTTATGGAGAATGTTGCAAATAGCAACTCAGTAACTATTGTAGGAAAGGTGGTTGAAGACAAAGTATTCAGTCATGAAATGTATGGGGAATCTTTTTATATTTATAATATTGAAATCCCTCGTTTAAGTGAACATACTGATATATTGCCTGTAACTGTATCAGAAAGATTGTTAATAGACTTGGATATTGAGGTAGGGAAAACTATTATAGTTGAAGGACAATTAAGGTCCTATAATAGGTATAATAATGGTCATAATAAATTAATATTAACTATTTTTGCTAGAGATTTATACATACCTTGTGAAGAAGAATATCAAGAAAAAATTAAAAGGCCAAATGAAATTTATTTGGATGGATTTATATGTAAAAAACCAATTTACAGAACAACTCCTTTTGGAAGAGAGATAACTGATATTTTAATCGCAGTTAATAGAGCTTATAATAAATCAGATTATATTCCTTGTATTGCATGGGGAAGAAATGCAAGATTTTGTGAAAATTTAGAAATTGGTGATCATATAAAAATCTGGGGGAGAATACAAAGTCGTGAATATCAAAAAAGACTTTCAGACGGAAGTGTAGTAAATAAAATGGCATTTGAAGTATCTATTTCAAAACTAGAATACATAAAAGATGATAATAATAGAGAAAACAAAGAAGATGAAGATGAAACATATAAATCAAATTTAAAATCAGAAGCATATTAAATAAAACAGCCATTAATGGCTGTTTTTGTTATAATATATATAAGGAGGTGTAAGAATGGATTTTAACATAGAATTTAAATTAATATTTGGACTGATAATTCTTATAATAGGAGCTTCCATTCAATATACATTGAATAAAATATTATTTGAGTTAAAAAGAATAAGAAATTATTTAAGTGGAATCAATGACGATTAATTAACAGTATTGACATGATAAATGAATTGAAATAAAATAGTCATTAAATGATTAAAGATTAGGTTAATAGAAGAATACTAGGAGTTGATTTTATGGATGAAAAATGTAAAGTAGTTATTTCTAAAGAAGAGATAGCTGATAAAGTAAAAGAGTTAGGACAAATAATTACAAATGATTATAAGGACAAAAATCTCTTGGTAGTTTCTTTATTGAAAGGTAGTTTTATTTTTACAGCAGATTTAGTTAGAAAAATAAATTTAAGAGTAAGAGTGGAATTTATGACAACATCTAGCTATGGGAGCCAAGAGTATTCTTCGGGAAAAGTTAGAGTAGTCAATGATCTCCATGCAAATATAGAAGATTATGATATATTAATAGTAGATGATATTGTAGATTCTGGTAATACAATGAAATTTATTATGGAATATTTAAGAAAAAGAAATCCAAAATCTGTAAAGTCATGTGTTCTTTTAGATAAACCTGAAAGAAGAGAAGTAGAAATTGAACCTGATTATTATGGTTTTAGGATACCTGATTTATTTATAGCTGGATATGGTTTAAATTATGGAGATTATTATAGAAATGTAGAAGATATATTTGTTTTTGAAGATAAATAAGCATTAATATTAATGCTTATTTATAATACTTATTTTAAGGAGATAATATGGAAAAAATAAATAGACCTAAAATATTAGAAACTAATATTTTTTATTTAATTATTGCTATTTTATTGCTTACTATTGGTGGTATGGCACAATCTTATGAATTATTTTCAGGACTTATTATAACAGAGTATATATTGATATTATTACCTGTGATTATATATTTAAAAATTAAAAAGTATAATATAAAAGAAGTTTTAAGATTAAACAAAATAAAATTAAAAGATGGATTGTTAATAGTATTAATAACTATATTAATATATCCATTAGGAACATTTTTGAACTCTATAATGCTAATAATTATAAGTTTATTTAGTGAATTAAAACCAAATCCTATACCCACACCAACTTCTAGTAGTTTTTATTTATTAGGATTATTTATAATAGCTGTAACTCCAGGAATTTGTGAAGAGTTTATGTTTAGAGGATTCATAATGAAGTCTTATGAAGGAAAAGGATATAAAAAAGCTATATTTATATCTGCTTTACTTTTTGGAGTTTTTCATTTTAATATTCAAAATTTATTGGGACCTATGTTTTTAGGAGTAGTATTTGGATTTATAGTATATAGAACAAATTCATTAGTATCTGGTATTATAGCTCATACAACTAATAATGCAGTTGCATGGAGCCTAACATATCTTTTAGGTAATATAGATGCAGTTACTGAATCAGCTGGTGGAGTTAGTCCTAATGTTTCAGAAACAACAGCTCTTCTAGCATCATCATTTTTGTTATTAGGTATTTCATTTTTTACAGGTGCAATAGCTTTATTTCTTTATAAGAAATTATCCATAAATAAAAAAGTTGAAATTGAAAATTTTGAAGAAAATAATTTAGAGAAAAAAGGATTTTTTCAGTATATACCGATTATAATAACATTTGTAGGATTTATAATATTAAATATATTAGCATATAAATAAAAAAGGCCAACTTGGGGGAGTTGGCCATAATATATAATAGCTTTACGCTATTAAAGGGGAGTGGGAAAAGTAGTAATTTTCCAACAAGTAATAGTTTATCATTTATTTAAACTAAAATCAAGAGTATATTTTGATTTATATTTTCTCATAATAATGATGAGGAGGTATAAAATGGCTAAGAAAAAGAAAAGGGAAACTCTTGAAGATAAGATGAAGTATGAAATTGCTGAGGAGTTAGGGTTGACAGATAAAGTTAAGAAATTTGGATGGGGTGGATTAACTGCAAAAGAAACTGGCAAAATTGGCGGATTAATAAATGTTAGAAAAAAGAAAAATAAAGATAAAAAACAAGAATCAAATAAAAAAGAAGCATAACTAAAGACTAGTTTTAAATAAGGGGGATATTTAATGGCATATAATGAGTTTTCATTGATTTATGACAAATTAATGATGAAAGATATTAATTATATGAATTGGTATAATTACATAAAAGATATATTTAATAAATTTGGTAAAAAACCAAACAATATATTAGAAATGGCTTGCGGTACAGGAAACTTAACAGAGATTTTAGCAAAAGAAAGATATAACATTGAATGCTTTGATCTATCTGAAGAAATGTTATCAATAGCATATGAAAAGCTTAGAAAATATAAAAACGTATCAATAAGAAATATGAATATGTTAAATTTTAATTTTAATAAAAAATTTGATTCAATAATAAGCATATGTGATAGTATAAATTATATAATAAATATAGAAGATTTAAAAAAAACATTTTTAAATGTTTATAATCATTTAGACAATGAAGGAATATTTATATTTGATATTAATTCATATTATAAATTGTCTGAAGTAATAGGAGACAACACATTTGTACATGATGAAGATGATGTTTTTTATACATGGGAGAATGAATTCAAAGATAATATAAGTAACTTCTATCTTACATTTTTTATAAAAGAAAATGATGTTTATCATAGATTTAATGAATTTCATAGAGAAAGGGCTTTTCATATAGAAGAAATTGTGTTATTATTAAAGAAAGTTGGATTTGAAAAAATATCAACTTTTGATGGTTTATCATTTGAAAGACCCAAAGAATATAGTACAAGAATTAATTTTGTAGCAATTAAATAAAATTAAAATTTTGTTTGACATAAAAAAAATACTATGATAGACTATAGAAGTAGTAGATAGTATATAGTACATATCTACAGGTAATAGATTTTAGGAGGAATGTTTTTAATGGAAAAGGGAACAGTTAAATGGTTCAATGCAACTAAAGGTTATGGATTTATAACAAGAGAAAATGGTGAAGATGTATTTGCACATTATTCAGCAATTCAAGGTGACGGATTCAAAACTTTAGAAGAAGGTCAAGAAGTTGAATTCGAAATAGTTGAAGGCGAAAAAGGCCCACAAGCTACTAATATCACTAAACTATAAGAAAATATAATAATATTTAATATATAGTTAATGTAGCAATTAAGACTCCAATGAGGGGTCTTAATTTTTTTATGTAAAACTATTATTTTGTGGGTATAATAAGTATCAAATGATTAAAATTAGGAGGATTTATTATGAAAGATTATATAATAAGAGCTAGTGATGAAAATGCTTCTTTTAGAGTATTTATTATTAGTTCTACTAATATGGTAGAAAAGGCTAGAAGTATTCATCATACATCTCCAGTAGCAACAGCTGCATTAGGAAGAACTTTAACAGGAGCAACAATGATGGGTTCTATGTTAAAAGGTGATAAAGATAAATTAACTCTCCAATTTAGGGGAGATGGGCCTATTAATAATATTCTTGCAGTATCAAATAGTAAAGGTCAAGTAAAAGGTTATATTTCTAATCCTCGAGTAGAGGTTGAAGATAGAAAAGATGGTAAATTAAATGTAGGTAAAGCTGTAGGAAAAAATGGTAAATTAATAGTAATTAAAGATTTAGGACTTAAAAAACCATATGTAGGACAATCTAATATTGTTAGTGGAGAAATTGCTGAAGATATAGCAAATTATTTCACAGCTTCAGAACAGCAACCTTCTGCAGTTGCATTAGGAGTATTAATAGATAAAGATAGAAGTGTAAAAGCAGCAGGTGGAGTTATTGTTCAAGTTCTTCCAAATATAGAAGAAGAAGTTTTATCTAAATTAGAAAAAAACATAACCATATTATCATTTATTTCATCTTTGATAGATGAAGGATCAAAACCAGAAGATATTCTTGAACAAGTTTTTGGTGAGTTTTCAATGAAAGTAACAGAGAAAAAAGAAGTTGAATTTATATGTGATTGTAATAAAGATCGTATGGAGAGAGCACTTATCAGTTTAGGGAAAGATGAACTTGAAAGTATAATAAATGAAGATGAAAATGCGGAGTTAGTTTGTCATTTTTGTAATCAAAAATATAATTTTGAGAAAAAAGAACTTCAAGATTTAATAGACAGAATTTAAAAGCATAAGTCCTATTTGTTAATATTAAATATTTAAGGGTATATTTAAATTAATGAATATAAGGAGGTTTTTAAATGGATATTTATGAGATAGCTATGAAAATGGAAAAAGAAGGAGAACAGTATTATAAAGAACAAATGAAGAAAACTGAAAGTAAAGGTATAAAGAATATCTTTAAAATGATGGCGGAAGATGAAAAAAAGCATTATGAAATAATAAAAAATATAAAAGAAAATTTTTTTGACTGTAATAGTGAGATTAATATGGAAGATGTAGATACAATTTTTAGTAAAAGGTTAGACAGGAATACTTCCTATGAAAATGAAACTAATGAAGATTTTCTTTATGCTAAAATAAATATTTCTGAGACAATAAAAGCTTATAAACATGCTTTAGAGTTAGAGAAAGAGACAATAGATTTCTATCAAAAACAAGTAGATAATGCAAAAAATGAATGTGATAAGAAAATTTTTGAAAGATTAATAATTGAAGAAAAGAAACATTATCAAGCTATAGATAATATGATAGATCATGTAACAAAATCAGAAAGATGGTTAGAAGATGCTAGATTTAATCATTTAGAAGATTTTTAAAAGACAAATCATTATGATTTGTCTTTTATTTTTCTACATTATCTACCCATTCTTTGGCTTTCATTACTTGATCTAAACTAGGAATAGGAACTTTAGCTTCTCCTTCTTCGTGATGTATATCTGAAATTGCTTGTTTTGAACTAGGTTTTTCAAAACAAAATTTTTCTTTTTTACTTGAAATTTGTTTTTTCATAATACTTCACCTCAATTATATTATTTCCCTATATGTGATATAATATTTTATATATATTATGGAGGTATAGTATGAAATTTAAAATAGAAAAAAATATTCCTAATAAATCTACTCATATAACTATTAAGAATTCAGAACAAGAACTATTATATGATATAGTAAAAGCTAATTATTTTAATAACAATATTTTCACTTTTTTTGATCCAAAAGAAAAAGAAATTTTGACTATTAATATTCAGGATAATGTAAATAATCAAAAATTTAATATTTATAAAAAAGAAAATTTAATAGGTAATATATTATATGACAGAATGTTATTTAGTCATAATTTTATAATCAATAAAGATAATAAAAGATATACATTAGAAGGTGACCCTTCTTCTATGGAATTTGAAATTTGGAATAATGATAAAAAAATAGCTAATATAAGTAAAAGAGCTATACTTTTATCTGAAGCATATGAAGTTGATACTATTTTATTAAATGATGAATTGTTATTTATTTTTTCAGTAATTGTAACTATTGATTTTATTTTATTTGATATAGGAAATTAAAATCAATATTGATTTTAGTTTTTAAATATGATATAATTTAACTTGTTGGACAATTAATATTATATATGGCGGCATGGCCAAGTGGTAAGGCAGAGGACTGCAAATCCTTTATCCCCAGTTCAAATCTGGGTGCCGCCTCCATTTTAACTATTTTAAACTCTTGATAGCATTATTGCATATAATGCTATCAAGAGTTATTTTTATTTGAAAATTTATTACAGTAATAATTCCTTGTAATTGAATATAATGTATATTAATAATTGAATAACAGTAATCATTAAACATATACTACTATTACAGTAGAAAGGAGTGAGAAGATGTACTGTTTAACTATTGAGTATAACAGTGGAATTTGTGATATTTTTAATATTTTAAACAATAAAGTTAAAATGATAGATAGTATAACTGATGTTAAAAAAATATATAATAAAATAGGTGAATTATCAAAAATCAGTTATTTTATAGATGAAAAAGAAAATGAAGAATATATAAAAAAAATTATAAATGATAATATAGCTAGTGAATTATCAGATTTAATTTTAAAAAATTATCAATTTCATATGATTAAAAAAGAATTAGCAAATAAAGATATTTACTTTAAAGATGCTGATATAGATAATATATGTAATAAAAGCTTATATTATATAGAAAAAGAATATAAAGATTATAATTTAATAAAACCTAGATTAAGCAAAAGGTCAAAAATTAATAAATTATTATTGGATTATTTAAGTCAAAATAATTGTATTAATATTGAAGGTTTTATAAATTTTAGATTAAAATTTTTAAGACGTTTTATAAAAAATACAGTTGATGATATAATACAAGAGTTTATATTAGAAAAAGAATTTGAAGATTTTATAAATATGTTAAAATATTTTATGGAAATTCAAACTCCTAAATTTGAAATAGTGAATATATTTTTTGTGAAAAATGGATATTTATTATATGATAATAATATGAAAATCATTGATAATAATTACCTTAAGCAAATTGCTGATGAGATGGAATATAATGAAATGGGATATGATGATCTTCTAATAAGTTCACTTATAACAATTGCTCCTAAGAAGGTGATTGTACATTTAGGGAATCGAAAAGAAGATGATGTAATACAAATAATAAAAAGTTTATTTGATGATAATGTACTAATATGTGAAGGTTGTAATTTATGTAGAATAGATCAAAAAATTGATATTCATAAGCAACATTAAAAAAACTTCTAAAGTATACTTTAGAAGTTTTTTTAATTAGATAAATATGATATAATAGCATGGTTAACATAAAGATGAGGTGAATTTAAATGGCAATATTAGAGATATTAACAATGATGATAATAGGAGGGACTATAGGTTGGCTTACCAATATAGTAGCAATTAAATTACTTTTTAGACCTTTGTATCCTATAAATATTCCTATAATTAACTTTAAAATACAAGGTCTAATACCAAAAAGAAAAGATGAAGTAGCTAAGAGTATTGGTTTAGTAGTTGAAGAGGAACTTTTATCTATTCATGAAATAATTGATAGAGTAATAGAAGAAGATGATATATACAAAATAAAAATTAAAATTATGCAAAAAGTGAATGAAATAGTAGATAAAAAAATGCCTTCTATTATCCCTTCTACGGTAAAGAAGATGATATTAAGTTATGTAAATGATTTTATCGCAAAAGAAGGAGATAAAACAATAAAGGAATTAATTGATGAAATGATTGATAAAACAATTGAAAAAGTAAAAATATCAGAAATTGTAGAAGATAAAATAAATAATTATGAAATACAAAAGGTTGAAGAAATAATTATATCAATTGCAAAAAAAGAATTGAAGCATATAGAAATATTAGGAGGGATATTAGGATTATTGATAGGAGCTATACAAGGAATATTAGTATTTTTTGTATTTTAAATAAAAAACATTGACAATTAACATAGGATGTTGTATAATGTTATAAATATATTTATAATAACTTTGAAAGGTCGAGTAAATTGAAAACAGTTTAAAGAGAGGAAATACAATAGCTGTAAGTGTTTCTAAATATGTTCAATTGAAAACTAACCTGGAGTTGAATCTGAACCATTAGGCTAAAGATTTCCGCTAATCACGTTAAGATTTTAAAGTAAAAACAAGGGTGGAACCGCGAATATACCTCGCCCCTAGAGTATTCTAGGAGTGAGGTTTTTTATTTTTTAAAACAAAATTATAAGGAGGAATAGATATGGCAAATATAAAAATTAGTTTACCGGATAATTCTATAAAAGAATATGAAGAAAAAGTAACTCCTTTACAAGTTGCAAAAGGTATTAGTGAAGGACTTGCAAGAGTTGTAACTGGTGCAAAGGTTAATGACAAATTAGTTGGTCTTAATGAAGAAATAACTAGAGATGCTGATTTAGTATTATTAAAATTTAATGATGAGGGTGGAGATGAAGTATTTAGACATACTAGTGCTCATATATTAGCAAATGCAGTTAAAAAATTATACCCTGACACTAAGCTAGCAATTGGACCTGCAATAAAAGATGGATTTTATTATGATTTTGATACTGATCATAAATTCACTCCAGAAGATTTAGAAAAAATAGAAAAAGAAATGAAAAAAATAGTAAAACAAGATTTACCTATGGAAAAGTTTGTTTTACCAAGAGAAGAAGCTATTGAATTTCTAAGAGAACAAGGTGAAGATTATAAGATAGAGTTAGTTGAAGATTTACCAGAAGATGAAGAAATATCTTTTTATAAACAAGGAGACTTTGTAGATTTATGTAGAGGTCCACATTTACCAAGCACAAAAAAAGTTAAAGCTTTTAAATTACTAAATATAGCAGGTGCATATTGGAGAGGCGATGAAAAGAATAAAATGCTTCAAAGAATATATGGGACTTCTTTTGAAAAGAAAAAAGATTTAGATGCATATATTGAACGTATGGAAGAAGCTAAGAAAAGAGACCATAGAAAATTAGGAAAAGAATTGGGTCTATTTACTATATTAGAAGAAGGTCCTGGATTTCCATTCTTCTTACCAAAAGGAACAGAACTTAAAAATACCCTTTTAGATTATTGGAGAGATCTTCATAAGAGAAAAGACTATGTTGAAATAGAAACTCCTCTTATTCTAAATAGGAAACTATGGGAGACTTCTGGTCATTGGAATCATTATAGAGAAAATATGTATACAGTTAAAATTGATGAGGAAGACTATGCTATAAAGCCTATGAACTGTCCAGGTGGAATGCTTGTCTATAAAAATGATCTTCATTCTTATAGAGATTTTCCAATGAGAGTAGCTGAAATTGGTAGAGTTCATAGACATGAACTATCAGGTGTTTTACATGGACTTATGAGAGTTCGTGCCTTTACTCAAGATGATGCTCATATATTTATGTTACCATCACAAATAAAAGAGGAAATAAAAAATGTAGTTAGAAAAATTGATGAAATATATACTACTTTTGATTTTAAATATAATATTGAATTATCTACTAGACCTGAAAATTCAATGGGAACTGAAGAAGATTGGAATATGGCTGAGACTGCTTTAAGAGATGCATTAGAAGAACTTGAAGTAGATTATATTTTAAATGAAGGTGATGGAGCTTTTTATGGACCTAAAATAGATTTTCATTTAGAAGATGCCATAGGAAGAACATGGCAATGTGGTACTATTCAATTAGATTTCCAACTTCCTCAAAGATTTGATTTAACATATATAGGTGATGATGGAGATAAGCATAGACCAATAGTGATTCATACTGCTGCTTTTGGTAGCATTGAGAGATTTATCGGAATACTAATAGAACATTTTGCTGGTAAATTCCCTACTTGGTTAGCTCCAGTTCAAGCAACTATACTTCCTATATCTGATAAATTTAATGATTATGGTAATAAGATAATGAAAGAACTTAGAAGAAAAGGTATAAAGGTAGAATTAGATGATAGATCAGAAAAGATAGGATATAAGATAAGAGAATCACAGTTACAACAAATTCCTTATATGCTTGTTATAGGTGAAAAGGAAGAAAATGAAGGTAAAGTTTCAGTTCGTTCAAGAGAAAAAGGAGATACTGGAGCTATAAAAGTGGAAGAGTTTATAGATATGATTACAAAAGAAGTAGAAGAAAAATAAAGCTAATTAAAGGCACCTTGGGGTGTCTTTAGTTAGCTGTTTTACTTAAATTATCTTTTTTATTTAAAAGTATATCTAATTGTTCTTTATCCATAGTTTCTTTTTCTAAAAGATAATTTGCAACTTCTTTTAAAATATGTTCATTGTTTCTTATTATATCTAGTGCTTTAGAATAACAATCTTCCATTATTGTTTTAACCTCAGTATTAATCGTATCAATAGAGTATCTTATGTGAGTTTCATCAATTGATATATTACCTAAGGAACTCATTCCATAATTACATACCATATTATTAGCTAATTTAGTAGCCTTTTTTAAGTCATTTTGAGCACCTGTGGTTACTTCATCGAAACAAATTTTTTCTGCGGCTCTTCCTGCTAATAATACTATTATTTTATTATATAACTCTTGTTGAGTAAGTAAATATCTTTCTTCATCTGGGAAATTTAAAACATAACCTAGGGCTTCACCTCGAGGAACTATAGAAATTTTTTGTATCATATCTGAATTTAATAGTTTTCCTACAATTGCATGGCCAGCTTCATGATGTGCTACTATATTTCTTTCCTTTTTTAAAACAGTAGGATGTTTTACTTCCAGTCCAGCTACTACTCTTTCTATTGCTGCATTAAAATCGATATTATCTATTTTTTTCTTTTTGTTTCTCACTGCAATTATAGCGGCTTCATTAGCAATACTCGCAAGTTGAGCACCTGTAAATCCATGAGTTTTTCTTGATAAATCACCAATATTTACAGACTTATCAATTGGTTTATTTTTAATATGAACATTAAAAATATCTTCTCTTGCCTTCAAATTTGGATTTCCTATATATATATGTCTATCAAATCTACCAGGTCTAAGTAGTGCTTCATCTAATAAATCTAATCTATTTGTTGCTCCTATTATTATGACTGTAGATTTATCACTAAATCCGTCCATTTCCACTAACAACTGGTTTAGGGTTTGGTCTTTTTCATTATTACTATCCATATTCCTTTTACACCCTATAGCATCAATTTCATCTATGAATATTATTGTAGGAGAATCTTTTCTAGCTTTTTCAAAAAGTCCCCTTATTCTTTTTGCTCCTACCCCTACGTACTTTTCAACAAATTCTGAACCACTTGAGTATAAAAAAGTTGAATTTGTTTCACCGGCAACTGCCTTAGCAAGAAGAGTTTTTCCAGTTCCTGGAGGTCCGTGGAACAAGATTCCATTTGGGATTTTAGCTCCCATTTTATGAAACTTTTCCGAATCATTTATAAAATCAATAATCTCTTGCATTTCTTCTTTTACTTCTTCTAAACCTGCAACATCTTTAAAAGAAACATTTGGTCTATTTTTCTTAGAAAAATTATCATCTGATTTTTTATCAGAGTTTATAGAAGCCATAACTAATTGTCTATCCCCATTTGATTTTTTGTAATAGAAAAACATAGAACCAGTTACGAGCCATATGAAAATTCTTTCACCTATTTTGAGGTTTGAAATATTTATTGATCTAAAAAGTGTATCATATAATAAGATGAAAGAAATTATTGTTAAAGAGACTAAGCATATTTTAAATAATTTATTTTTCAAGTTATCTCCGCCTTTATATAATTTTGTAATAATAGTTTAACCAATTAGTATTGTAATATTAGAAATAATTAACTATAGATAATGGTATTATATAGAAGTATATTTTTATAAATCTCTTGACATTTCGAAATTAATCACATATAATGTAATAGAAAACAAAGTAGAAGTTTCCGCTTCTCACCTTATGGCTTTAAGCTTATTAGGTTAATAGAACAAAAAACATTTAGGGATATTTATGTTTTTTTCTATTTATGAGAAAGCGGAGTTCAAAGAACTCGCTTTTTTTATGTGTTTAAATTAAATAGGAGGTGCCTTGATATTAAAGAACTTCAAATTAACGAGCAAATTAGAGACAGAGAAGTAAGACTTATTGATTCCAATGGTGATCAAGTAGGAGTTGTTCCTGTTAAAAAAGCTCAAGCTATTGCTTATGACAGGAAGCTAGATCTTGTAAAAGTAGCTCCAAATGCTAAACCACCAGTTTGCAGAGTAATGGACTACGGTAAGTACAAATATGAACAAGCTAAAAAAGAAAAAGAAGCTAAGAAAAATCAAAAAACTATTAACATAAAAGAAATAAGACTTACACCAAGAATAGAAGAACATGACCTTAATGTTAAAAGTAGTAAAGCAATCAAATTTCTTGAAAACGGAGATAAAGTAAAAGTTACAGTTAGGTTTAGAGGAAGAGAGCTTGGACATACAGAAGTTGGAAAAGAAGTACTTGGACAATTTGCTGAATTGACTTCTGAAGTAGGAGTTATAGATAAAAAAGCTAAAATGGAAGGTAGAAACATGGTAATGTTTTTATCTCCAAAAGAGTTATAATCGAGAGGAGGAAATAGCATGCCAAAAATGAAAACTCATAGAGGAGCAGCTAAAAGATTTAAGAAAACAGGTAAAGGTAAGATAAAAAGATGGAGTAACTATACAAGTCATATCTTAGGTAAAAAATCTTCAAAAAGAAAAAGACAATTAAGAAAAGAAAAGATAATGGACAATAGTGATCAAAAGAGAATAGAAAAGTTATTACCATACAAATAGAAGAGGATAGTTAAAAGGAGGTTTTTAGAATGGCAAGAGTTAAAAAAGCAATGAATGCTAAAAAGAAACATAAAAAAGTATTAAAACTTGCGAAAGGATATTATGGGGCAAAAAGTAGATTGTTCAAACCTGCAAATCAAGCAGTTATGAGAGCCCTTAGATCAGCATATATTGGACGTAAATTAAGAAAAAGAGATTTTAGAAAACTTTGGATTACAAGAATAAATGCTGCTGCAAGAATGAATGGTTTATCTTATAGTAAATTTATAAATGGATTAAAGAAGTCTAATATAGATATAAATAGAAAAATGCTTTCTGAAATGGCAATTTATGATCCAGAAGGATTTAAATCATTAGTAGAAACAGCAAAAGAAAATATATAAGATAAAAGTTCCGATTACCGGAGCTTTTATTTTTGATTTTTTTAGGCTATAATACATTTTGTTACTTTTACTCTTAAACTTAAAATGATATAATGGAAATTAATTGTTAATAGATGATTTTAGGGGATGATTAAAATAGAACTTAAAAATAGAGTTAATGAATTAAAATCTAATCCTGCACAAGTATTAGTTCTAGGATTTGCTGCCTTAATATTTATAGGGGCAACATTACTTAATTTACCTATGGCTTCTGCTAGTGGCAAAAGTATTGGGTTTATAGATGCATTTTTTACTGCTGCTTCAGCAGTATGTGTTACTGGGCTTGTAGTAGTTAATACTGCAGCTCATTGGTCACTATTTGGTAAAGTTGTAATCCTTCTTTTAATACAGATTGGAGGGTTAGGATTTATGACTATGGCAACTTTAGTACCATTAGTTATAGGAAAAAAGATAACACTTAAAGATAGACTTATAATGCAAGAAGAGCTTAATCAATTTTCACTTTCGGGAGTTGTTAAGCTTACACGTTATATTATAATATCTACTTTTGTGATAGAAGGTATAGGAACCATATTATTATCTTTTAAATTTATACCTGAATATGGAATTGGAACAGGATTATGGTATTCTGTATTTCATGCTATATCAGCTTATTGTAATGCAGGATTCGATATTATAGGTAATAGTTTAGAATCTTATGTTACTAGTCCTATTATAAATGGAACTATAAGTTTACTTGTTATATTAGGAGGTATAGGATATTCAGTCTATCTTGATATGTCTTCTACAAGACAATTTAGAAAATTATTGTTACATACAAAAGTAGTTTTAGTTATGACTTTGGTTCTTTTAGTAATAGGGTTTGTAATATTCTTAGCTGTAGAATATAATAATCCTGAAACTATTGGAAATTTATCATTTGGTTCAAAAGTAATGGCTTCATTCTTCCACTCAGTGCTTCCTAGAACAGCAGGGTTTAATAGTGTAAGTATGGCGGGGGTTACAAATGCTACTGCTTTTATGATAATAATTCTTATGTTTATAGGAGGATCGCCAGGGTCTACTGCAGGTGGTATAAAAACTACAACAATAGGAGTTGTAATACTAGCGATTATTTCAGTTGTTAGAGGGGATAGTGATGTTAAAATTTTTGCAAGAAGAATTCCTGTAGAGATTATATTTAGAGCGCTTGCAGTTCTTGGAATAGGACTACTTATAGTAATAGTAGTTACAATGATATTGTCCTTAACAGAAACTAATTTAGAAAGATATAGTTTTTTAGATATTACTTTTGAAACTGTATCAGCATTTGGTACAGTAGGTCTCTCTAGAGGGCTTACTCCTCACTTGTCAGATATTGGAAGAGTAATAATTGCAATAACAATGTTTATTGGAAGGCTTGGACCACTTACAATGGCATTTGCATTTGCTAAGAGAAGAAAAGAGAAAAAAGGATTATATAGATATCCAAAAGAAAGAATTACTGTAGGCTAGGAGGTTTTTATATGAAACAATTTGTGGTAATAGGTTGTGGAAGTTTTGGTACAAGTGTTGCTGTTACACTTTATAATTTAGGTTATGATGTATTAGCTATAGATAAAAATGAAGAAAAAGTACAGGAAATATCAGATAAAGTAACTTATGCAGTTCAAGCAGACGCTATAGATGAAAACTCACTTAAGTCATTAGGAGTGAGAAACTTTGATGTTGCAGTAGTTACTATAGGTTCGGATTTACAGGCATCTATAATGGCAACATTAATGGCAAAAGAATTAGGAATAAAATTTGTAATAGCTAAAGCACAGAATGCACTTCATGCAAAAGTACTAGAAAAGACAGGGGCAGATAAAGTGGTATTCCCTGAAAGAGATATGGGAAGTAGAGTTGCTAGAAGTTTAGTATCTTCTAATATATTAGATCATATTGAATTTGCACCTGATTATAGTATTGTTGAGGTAACTGCTCTAAAAGATTGGGAAGAAAAAACATTGAATCAATTAAAGTTACCAAGTAAATATGGAATAAACGTTATTGCAATTAGACATGGTGAAGAGATAAATATTACACCTTATGCTGATGATAAAATTGAAAAAGGTGATGTTTTAATTGTAATTGGACATAACAAAGATTTGAAAACATTGGAAAAATAGGTGACAATATGCAGATAGAAAGTTCATCCAATAAAATTATAAAAGAAGTTAGGAGCTTAAACAAAAAAAAGAATAGGTTAAAAAGAGAACTTTATTTTATAGAGGGTATCAGAATAGTTGAAGATGCTATAAAATCAGAAGAAGATATAAAATATATTTTATACTCGGATAAGTTGTTTGATGTTCAAATGGGTAAGCAATTACTTGATTTTATAGATGAAAAATATAAAACATATAAAGTTAATGAATCTTTATTTAATGAGTTATCCGATACAGAGACTCCTCAAGGAATACTAGCAGTTATAAAGATGAAAAATTATAGTATAGAAGATATATTTACAAAAAGAGATTTTATAATAATATTAGATAGACTACAAGATCCGGGTAATATGGGTACTATAATAAGAAGTGCAGATGCGTTAGGAGCTACAGGTATAATTATAAGTAAAGGTTCAGTTGATATTTATAATCAAAAGGTCTTGCGTTCTACAATGGGTTCTTTATTTCATATTCCTATAATTCATGTAGAAGATTTAAAAGGAACAATTTTAAAGTTAAAAGAAAGAGATATAAAAATTTTTGCTACTACATTAAATAAATCTAAATATTGCTATGATGTTGATTTTAAAAAAAATATAGCAGTTATTGTAGGGAATGAAGGAAATGGAGTAGAAAGTGATATATATAATTTAAGTGATGAAAATATAATTATACCTATGCTTGGAAATTCAGAATCATTAAATGTTGCTATGGCTTCCTCTATAATTATGTATGAAGTACTAAGACAAAGAAAAAATATTTAGAAAATTTATATTTTATGCTTGTATACTCCTTGTATTTATATTAATTGAGTGCTATAATTTAATTAAATAGCATTAAAGGGGTGTAAGCAAATGGCATATGCTCAATTGTTTTGGCATATTTTTGAACTTACGGGATCTGTAAATGCATATCTTATGTATAAGAACTTATCGATAAATTAATATTTAAAAGTTATGATGAAGAGAGTAAATATTTGACACATATACAGAGAGAGAATATCTTGGCTGTAAATATTCTTATATGTGATGATATTGAAGTTCACTTCTGAACTGCTAGATTGAAAAAAAGTAGATCTATGCCAGCTTTGCTGTTAAAATTTTGAGTGGCTATATTTTTATAGCTATAAGAGTGGTACCGCGGATAACCTTCGTCTCTTTGAGATGAAGGTTTTTATTTTATGTAAAAAGAAAGGAGTATTTTTATGAGAGAAAAAATTAAAGATTTAAGAAGTGTTGCTATAAAAGAATTAAATATGGTTAAAAGTTTATCTGATTTAGATAAATTTAAAGTTAAGTATTTAGGAAAAAAAGGGGAGCTTACTAAGATATTAAGAGGTATGGGTTCTTTATCTAAAGAAGAAAGACCTATAATTGGTAAGGTTGTTAATGAAGTAAGAGAAGAATTAGAAGATAAAATGAAAGATATGAAACTAGCTTTACAAAATGAGAGAAAAAAGGAAAAATTAAAAAAAGAAAAGTTAGATATTACTTTACCAGGTAAAAAGTTAAATTTAGGACATAGGCATCCTTTAATGCAAACAATAGAAACTTTAGAAAATGTGTTTTTGAATATGGGCTTTGAAATAGTGGAAGGTCCAGAAGTTGAAACTGTAGGTAATAATTTTGATGCTTTGAATTCTCCTGAAAATCATCCTTCAAGAGATACAACTGATACATTTTATATAACAGATGATATATTACTTAGAACTCATACTTCTCCAGTTCAAATTAGAGTTATGAAAGAAAAAACGCCACCTTTAAAAATAATTTCAGCAGGTAGGACTTTTAGATTTGATGATGTAGATGACACACATTCACCAATGTTTCACCAGTTGGAAGGTTTAGTAATAGACAAAAATATTACAATGGCAAATTTAAAACATACAATAGATATGTTTATAAAAGAATTATTTGGAGAAGGAATGAAAACTAGATTTAGACCGCATTATTTTCCTTTTACAGAGCCAAGTGCTGAAGTAGATGTTTCTTGTTTAGAATGTATGGGAGAAGGCTGTAAATCATGTAATGGTACAGGTTGGAGTATGGAATTATTAGGTTGTGGAATGGTTCACCCTCAGGTACTTAAAAATTGTGGATTAGATCCAGATGAATATAGTGGATTTGCATTTGGACTTGGTGTAGATAGAATTGCAATGGTTAAATATAATATAAATAATATTAGACTATTATTTGAAAATGATATGAGATTTTTAAATCAATTTTAATAAGGAGGAAAATTATGTTGATACCAATTAAATGGCTAAGAGAATATGTAGATATAGAAGATATTGAAACAAGAGAACTAGCAGAAAAACTTACAATGAGCGGTTCACATGTTGATTCAATTGAACAAGTAGATAAAGGTGTAAAAAAAGTAGTGGTAGGTAAAATTTTAGAAATAAATCCTCATCCTAATGCTGATAAACTTGTTATAACTAAGATTGATATAGGAGAAGATATTTTACAAATAGTTACTGGAGCTACTAATATAAGCGAAAATGATTATGTTCCAGTAGCGTTGGTTGGAGCACGACTACCAGATGGTACAAAAATTAAAAAAGGTAAATTAAGAGGAGAAATATCAAAAGGAATGCTTTGTTCAGCTAATGAACTTGGTATAAAAGAAGATTTAATTCCAAAAGAATTAAAAGATGGTATATATATATTAGACGAAGAATTTACATTAGGACAAGATATAAGAAAGACTTTAGAACTTGAAGGTGAAGTTATAGATTTTGAAATAACTCCTAATAGACCAGATTGTCTAAGTATTATAGGTATGGCACGTGAAACAGCAGCCACTTTTTCTAGAAAATTAAAATATCCTGAAATTATCATCCAAAATCAGATAGATAACATAAATAATCTAATAAATAATATTGAAATCAAAAATGAGAAATTATGTAATAGATATTATGCTAAGGTTGTAAAAAATGTAAAAGTAAAATCTTCACCTATGTGGTTACAAAGGAAATTGGTAGAATCAAATATTAGGCCTATAAATAATATAGTAGATATAACAAATTATGTTATGCTTGAATTAGGTCAACCAATACATGCCTTTGATTTAGATAAAATAAAAGGTGATAAAATAATTGTTAGAAATGCAAATAATGATGAAAAAATAACCACATTAGATTCAGTGGAAAGAAAACTTTCGGAAGATATGTTAGTTATATCAGATGTAGAAAAACCAATTGCAGTAGCAGGTGTAATGGGTGGAGAAAATACAGAAGTAGATTCTAATACAAAAAATATACTTATAGAATCTGCAAATTTTGATGGTAGAAATATAAGACTTACTGCAAAGGGGTTAGGAATAAGAACCGATGCTTCAGCAAAATATGAAAAAGATTTAGACTCAAATATTTCAGATCAAGCAGGTAATAGAGTATGTCAACTAATAGAGATGATTGGCGCTGGAGATATTGTAGAGGGTAATATTGATATATATCCAAACAAATCAGATAAAATAAATATTGAACTAAGACCAAATAAAGTAAATGATATGCTTGGAATAAATTTAGATACTAATGATATGATTAAGATCTTAAATGATTTAGAGCTTAAATCATTTAAGAAAGATGGCTATATTATTGCAACTATACCTACCTTTAGAAGTGACATAACAATGGAAACAGATTTAGTAGAAGAAATAGGAAGAGTATATGGATTTCATAATATTGAATCTAAACCACTCGTAGGAGTATTAACTAAAGGTGGTAAGAGTCTAAAAAGAGAGATAGAAGATTATATAAAAAAATCACTTACAGGTATGGGTATAAATGAAATAACAACATATTCATTTATAAGTCCTAAAGTTTATGATAAGATTAATTTGCCAGAAGATAGTTTAAAGAGAAGAAATGTAAAAATTAAAAATCCATTAGGTGATGACTTTAGTGTTATGAGAACTACGCTTATTCCAAATACATTGCAAGTATTGGCTAGAAACTATAAGTATGGAGTAAATAAAGCTTGGAGTTATGAAATTGGAAATATATTCATACCAAAAAGTATTGATTCAAAAAGTCTTCCACAAGAAATAAAGAACTTAACTATAGGAATGTATGGGGAGTCAGATTTCTTTTACTTGAAAGGGATATTAAATAATATCTTTTCACTACTTGGAATTGAAGATGTAGAATACTTTGTAGAAGAAAATAATAATACCTTTCATCCTGGTAGATGTGCTAGTATAATGAAGGGAAATCATGTTTTAGGAATTATAGGAGAAGTTCATCCAGATGTTATGAATAATTATGGATTAAAACAGAGAACTTATATAACTGAAATTGATTTAGATATTTTAACTTATTTAACTAAATTAGATAGAGAATATAAGGAGTTACCTAAATATCCATCTATTACTAGAGATATAGCATTAGTAGTTGATGAGGAAGTTTTAGTAAAACAAATAGAAGATATAGTAAAAGAAAATTCAGGAGATTTAGTTGAAGAAATAAATTTATTTGATATATATAGAGGAGATCAAATACCAGAAAATAAAAAAAGTGTAGCATACTCTATTGTTTATAGATCTAGGAAAAAAACATTAAAAGATGAAGAAGTTTCAGAAGTTCATCAAAAAATAGTAGAAAAATTGATTGATAAACTTGATGCAAGTTTGAGAAAATAAATATAAAGGGTATGGTTTAAACCATACCCTTTATATTTATTGATATAAGCTATATAATAAATATATAAAGAATGAAAGAGGAGAGGATTTTATGGCTGAAAAAAGAAAAGTCATAGTAAAAATAAATGGACAAGATTATACTGTAATAGGAGAAGAGTCTGAAGAGTACATTAACCATATTGCCAACTATATAGATTCAAAGATGAAAGAAATTATAAATAAGAATAACAAATTTAGTCAATCAATGGCAGCAATACTTACTGCATTTACTATAACTGATGAATATTATAAGGTTAAACTTGATTTAGAGGACTTAAAAGAAGAAATTAAAGAACCGCTTGAAGAGTTAGATAGGGTTAAAAGTGAAAATTCAGAATTAAATATTGAAGCTAAAAAGTTAAAATCTGAAAGAGATGAAGTTAGAGAAGAACTATATAATGTAAAAAAACAAAATGATAAGAATTCTACATTGGCTAAAGATCTTAAAGATTCCCTACAATTAAAAGAAAAAGAATTAGAAGAAAGTGAAAAAATGATAAATGGATTGCAAAATAAACTATTTGAAAATCAAGTAGAATTAATAAAGCTAAAAAAAGAGTTGGAAGAATTAAAAAACGAATATGATAAATAAATAAAGAATAAATTTTATTCCAAAGTTTAGAATATATATTAATATCTAAACTGGAGGAATAAAAATGCATAAACATTTAGTAGAAGATCCAATATATTTGGTACGTGCAATAGGTGTTTACTTTTTAGCTTTATTAACTGTAAGACTTATGGGAAAAAGATCTATAGGTGAATTAGGCGCTTTTGATTTTGTATTAATGACTGGTATTGGTCATATAATGAGTGCAGTAGCATTAGAACGTAAAATACCTTTTCATGATGGTATATTAGTTTTAGTTACAATAGCTGCCCTAGAGGTTGTTTTAGCTGTAGTTGCTTACAAATCTAGAAAGGTTGCAAAAGTAATTGAAGGTAGACCAAGATATCTTATAAAAGATGGAAAAATATTAAAAGAAAATATGAGAAAAGAAAAATTTAATATATATAATTTAAGACAAGAATTAAGAATATTTGGTGTAGATGATGAAAAAGAAGTAGAAAAAGCTACAATAGAAGCTTCTGGAAAATTTAGTGTAATATTAAAGAAGACTGAGGGGCATGTGAGGAGAAAAGATCTTGGTATATATAAGGAAGATGGAAGACCTCAATATATTGACAAAAAAATTTATGAGATTAAATCAGAAATAGATAGATTAAATATTACTTTAAATAACCTTATTATAGAAGTAAGGAAGATGAATAGAGACGAATAGATTAAAAGTAACGTAGAGAGGTGTACAATAATTTGAATATTATAAATGGAAAATCCTTAAATACATTAGAATATTTTAAAATAAAAGATAAACTCAAAAAGAAGGCAGAGTCATTTTTAGGAAAAAAAATAGTAGATGAATTATTTCCTATGAAAGATTATATTGAAGTAAAAAACTCACAAGATGAAACAGAAGAAGCTTTAAATATTATGTTAAGGCGAGGAAATCCTCCATTAGGAGGTATATATGATATTAAAGATAGTGTAATAAGAGCTGAAAAAGGCGGGGTTCTTTATCCATCTTCGTTACTTCAAGTAGGTGATAGCCTAAGAGCAGCTAGAAATTTAAAAACTTTTATTAAAAGCGATAGAGAAGATAATGATTCAAGTTATCCTATACTTGAAAGATATATCTATAATTTAGTAATAAACAAAGATTTGGAACAGGAAATTGAAAGAATAATAATAAGTGAAGAAGAAATTTCTGATAATGCAAGTTCAGATTTAAGAAGTATAAGAAGAAGAATAGAGTCTAAAAACTCTTCTATAAAAAGTAAGTTAAATTCCATAATTAATTCATCAAAAGAGAAAAAGTTATTGCAAGATAATATTATAACTATTAGAAATGAAAGATATGTTGTTCCAGTAAAGCAAGAAAATAGATCTAATTTTAAAGGATTAGTACATGATCAATCTGCAAGTGGTGCAACTTTATTTATTGAGCCAATGGCTATTGTAAATTTAAATAATGAATTAAAAGAATTAAAAATTGAAGAAAAACGAGAGATTGAAAGAATATTAAAGAGCTTAAGTGGAGAAGTGGCATCTATAAGTGGAGAATTAATCCAAAACCAAAAAGTATTATCAATGATTGATTTTATTTTTGCTAAAGGAAAGTTAGCATTAGAGATGAATGCTATAAAACCACTATTGAATACAAATGGAGATATATTTTTAAAAAAATCTAGACATCCATTGATATCAAAAGATGAAGTTGTGGCAAATGATATTTATGTTGGCGATGATTTTCATACACTTATAATAACTGGTCCCAATACTGGAGGTAAAACAGTAACTTTAAAAACAGTAGGTTTACTTACATTAATGTGTCAATCAGGACTCCATATACCTTGTGATCAAAATAGCAAAATGGCAGTATTTAATAATGTGTTTGCGGATATAGGAGATGAACAAAGTATAGAACAAAGTCTAAGCACATTTTCATCTCATATGACTAATATAGTTAAAATAATAGATGGGGTAGAAGAAAATAGTTTGATTCTTTTTGATGAGTTAGGTGCAGGTACTGACCCTACAGAAGGAGCAGCGCTTGCAATGTCAATATTAGAATATTTAAATACTAAAAATGTGAAAACTATAGCTACAACTCATTATAGTGAATTAAAATTATATGCATTATCAACTGATGGAATAGAAAATGCGTCTGTTGAATTTGATGTTCAATCCTTAAGACCTACTTATAAACTTCTTATAGGAATACCTGGAAAATCTAATGCATTTGAGATATCTAAAAGACTTGGATTAAGTGACGATATAATAGATAAATCTAGAGAAATATTATCAAAAGAAAATATACAATTTGAAGATGTATTATCTCAAATAGAAGTAGATAGGAAAATTAGTGAGGAAAACAAACAAAAATCAGAGAGACAAAGAAAAGAAATTGAAAGACTTAAAAATGAATTGGAAGAAAAACGATCAAAAATAGAAAAAATTAGAAAAGAAACTTTAAGAGAAGCAAAAATTGAAGCTAGAGAAATACTTGAAAAGGCTAAAGAAGAATCCAGTAATATAATAAAAGAACTTAGAAATTTATCTACTGATATAGAAAAAGAAAAAAACAAAAAAATACAACAAGCCCAAAATAAATTAAAAACTAATTTAGATAATGTAAGTGAAGGACTTACAGAAAATATATTAGGTAAGTCTACAAATGCACCACCTAAAAATATAAAATCTGGAGACAGTGTAAAGCTATTAAATTTAAATCAAATAGCTACTGTACTTACAGAGCCAGATAAAGATGGGAATCTTACTGTACAAGCTGGTATCATGAAAATAAATGTAAATTTAAATAATATTGAAAAGACAAAAGATAATGTTGAACAAAAATCAGAAAAAAATACTAGAGGAATGATAAAGTCCAAAGCTAAATCTATAAAGACTGAATTAGATTTAAGAGGTAAGAATGTAGAAGAAGGAATGCTTGAAGTTGATAAATATTTAGATGATGTATATATGTCTGGTTTAAGTCAAGTTACAATAATTCATGGAAAAGGTACTGGTATATTAAGAGAAGGAATAAAGCAATATTTGAGAAATCATAAACTTGTTGATTCATTTAGAATTGGAAAATATGGAGAAGGTGGAACAGGTGTTACAATAGTAAATCTAAAGTGAGGGTAAATTGATGAAGGAAATAGGTATAAAAGATATAAATGATATATTTGTAGGGAATGCAGAATATGAAAATGGCCCTACAGGATGTACTGTTATTATTTCAGAAGAAGGATTTGTAGCTGGAGTAGATGTAAGAGGTGGAGCCCCAGGCACTAGAGAAACTGATGTCTTAAAACCAGAAAACATGATAGAAAAAGTACATTGTGTTTTTTTAAGTGGAGGAAGTGCATATGGGCTTGATTGTGCTAGTGGTATCATGGAGTTTTTAGAAGAAAAAAATATTGGATTTGATGTAGGAGTAGCAAGAGTTCCTATAGTCTGTGGTGCTGTTTTATTTGATTTAAATCTAGGAGATCCAAAAGTTAGACCAGATAAGAATCTAGGTTACAATGCTTGTAAGAATGCATATAGTAACAATTTTAAACAAGGTTCTTTTGGGGCAGGTATAGGAGCAAGTATTGGAAAGTTATATGGGCTAAATAGTGCCATGAAAGGTGGTATAGGTATTTATGGTATTCAAGTTGGGGATTTAAAAGTTTTATCAATAGTAGCTGTAAATGCTTTAGGAGATATACTTGATAATGGAAAAATAATTGCAGGACTTAGAAATGATGAAAATAAGTTTTTAGAAACAGAAAAAGAAATGATAAAAAATTACAATAAAACAGAAAATTTATTTGGACAAAATACTACAATAGGAGCAGTAATAACAAACGCTAAATTCAATAAAGCACAAATGAATAAAATAGCTTCTATGGCTCATAATGGCTTTGCAAGAGCTATAAGACCATCTCATTCTATTTTTGATGGAGACACTATTTTTACGCTTTCTACAGGTAAAATAAATGCTGATATAAGTGCTGTTGGTATGCTTGCTAGCATTACTATGGAAAATGCAATTATAAATGGGGTTAAAAAAGCTGATTCAAAAGAAAATTTAATAACATATAAAGACTTAAAAAAATAGAGTTAAAGTTAGTATAAAATAAACACAATATATAATGTGAAATGGTATTGTAGAGTATGTTAAAGGGTATACTTAATAAATAAAGGTAATACTTGAAAAAATATAAAAGGAATTATATAGCACTATATATTCTAAAAAGTATAATTATATAATTTTTGGTAAGTAAGAATATCTAAATTTTACTTGAATAGTATTTAATATTATGGTATATTAAATAGAAATTAATATTTAAAATTCAATGAAGAGGATAGTAAAATATAAAAAAGAGTCTTAGAGAGTCGGGAAATGGTGAAATCCTGATACCTTTTAATATTTGAAGAGAGCCTTGGAGAAACCATCTGAAATGAGTAAGATGTGTCGGTTGAACCGTTATTTTATTATGAGTGGACAATAAATTTTTGTCAATTAGAGTGGTAACACGGGTTTAACTCGTCTCTTATATAAGAGACGAGTTTTTTTTGATAGAAAATATTTTTAGGAGGTAGAATGATGATAGATTTTAAAGAGAAAATTGGAGAAATTATAAATCAAAATGTGGAACAAATATCTAAAGAAGAGGTATTAGAATTATTAGAAATTCCACCAAGTTATGATATGGGAGATTATGCAATGCCGTGTTTTAAGATGGCAAAAATATTTAGAAAATCTCCTAATTTGATAGCAGAAGATATAGTAAATATGATCGGAGAAAATAAATATTTTGAAAAGATTGAGAATAAAGGTGCATATGTAAACTTTTTTGTAAATAAAGAATTATTTTCAGAGACTGTATTAAAGGAAGTATATGAAAAGGAAAATAAATATGGTGCTACAAATGTAGGGAAAAATAGAAATGTAATAGTTGAGTTTTCATCTCCTAACATTGCTAAGCCTTTTCATATAGGTCATATTAGAAGTACTGTAATTGGACATTCAATTTATAAAATATATGATTTCTTAGGTTTTAATACAATAGCTATTAATCACTTAGGTGATTATGGTACACAATTTGGTAAATTGATTGTTGCATACAAAGCATGGGGAGATAGAAAAGTTATAGAATCTAATCCAATACCGGAACTTCTTAAATTATATATTAAATTTCACGAAGAAGTAGAAAAGAAACCTGAATTAGATGATAAAGCCCGTGAATGGTTTTTAAAGCTAGAAGGAGAAGATCCTGAAGCAAAAGAATTATGGCAGTGGATTAGAGATGTTAGTTTAAAAGAGTTTAATAGAGTTTATGAGATGTTAAATATAAAGTTTGATTCATTAGCAGGTGAAAGCTTTTATTCTGATAAAATGCCTAGAGTAATAGATATTATGAATGAAAAAGGGATATTAGAAGATTCACAAGGCGCAAGAATAGTAGATTTAGAATCTTATGGTATGCCACCTGCACTTGTACAAAAAAGAGATGGATCTACATTGTATATTACTAGAGACGTTGCAGCTGCTTTATATAGAAAAGAAACATATGATTTTTATAAAAATATTTATGTAGTTGGTTCTCAACAAATTCTGCATTTTCAACAATGGATGAAAATGGTTGAATTAATGGGATTTGATTGGGCAAAAGATTGTGTGCATGTTCCATTTGGAATGGTATCATTAGAAGAAGGTACAATGTCTACACGTAAAGGTAGAGTAGTATTCTTAGAAGATGTTTTAAATAAAGCAGTTGATAAAACTAGAGAAATAATAGAACAAAAAAATCCAAACTTAGAAAATAAAGAAGAAGTTGCAAAACAAATAGGAATAGGAGCTATAGTATTCCAAGAGCTATCAAATAGTAGAATTAAAGATTACACTTTTTCATGGGATAAGACATTAGCATTTGAAGGTGAAACAGGTCCATATGTTCAATATACTCATGCAAGGGCAAATAGCATACTAAAAAAAGCTAATGTTGACGTTACTGATGATATTGATTATTCATTATTATTAAATGAGGAAGCAGTTAATGTAGTAAGACTTCTACATGATTTCAAACAAGTTGTAATTGATGCTATGGAAAAATATGAACCTGCAATAATAACACGTCATATAGTTGATATAGCTCAAGCATTTAATAGATTCTATCATGATTGTCCAATTTTAGTAGATGATGAAAATGTTAAAAAAGCTAGATTATTATTAGTAAAATCTACAAGAGATGTATTAAAAACAGGTCTTTCACTTATATCAGTAGAAGCTCCTGAAAAAATGTAATTAATAGTAGATATATTATTTTAAAACATCCTGCAAAATATTAGAAAATATAATTTGTAGGGTGTTTTTATGGTCTTTAAAAAATACTTATGTTGGTATTGAATTAATAGAAGGGAGGAACATATGTCTAAAGATATAATTGAAAAAATAATAAATTCAGCGTCGACAATGGATGCACTTAAAAATAATAAAAATGTAATTAGGAATTATCAGTTACAATTGATGTTGAGTACTATTAAATCTTTAATTCCTTCAGAAGATAAAAAAGGTATAAGAATATATTATCCTCGGTTTATAAAGGAGATGGAACTTTTAAAATATTATATTTATAATACTGATAAAAATAAAACTAATAATTATTATAAATATAAAGACTCAAACTTTACAGCTAGAATAATACCTATAGTTATTACTAATTCTGATTTTGATATTGCTAGAGAAGAGATTATAAAGAACATTTTATTTTTTACTGGGAATATAAAAAGTTTATTAAGTGGTATTTTATTAGGGAAATTATTAGATAGATTAATCAATGGAGAGTATAAAAAAGAAGAAATATTAAAAAACTTAAAAAATGAAATAATAAACTTTTCTCAAACTGAATTTTTAAAGAAATATAAAGAATACTATAGAATAGATTTAGAAGAATATGAAGGTAATTATACAATAAACTTTGAAAAAGAAAGAATAAATTTGATAAATACATTAAATGATATATCATATAATGATGATATTATTAAAAAAAGCATATTGATAATTGAAAATCATTGTGAAGTTGATAGTACTAAAATTAATGACATATTTTTATTATCAGTATTAGGAGTTTATTCTGAAGAAATAAATAAAATAGAATATAATGATAAAAAGTTTATGACTAAAATATCAGATTATTTAGTTAAACTTAGAAAAGGCAGAATTGATCCTAGTAGTTTAAATATAAACATGAATAATATACCAAATTTATTCGATTCTAATCAAGGTGATATTATAGATCATCCTTTGTTAAATAGATCAAAAATAATAAAAAAATATTATGAAAATGATACGGTGACTATAGAAGTCATGACAAAATCAGGATTATATATATTTCAAAAATAAAACACCCTAGTACTAGGGTGTTTTATTTATTTTTTTAAGTAATCTATAAATTCTTCTTCAGAACTATCTGCAAGTTCACTAAGTTCGCTAACAATACTATTTTTCAAAGATAAATATTCCTCTAAATTTTTATTTTCACCTGTATATTGCAATGCTTCTAATATAAGTAGCATGTCTTTTTTAGGTATTTCAGCTATAGATATTTTTTCAAATTCTTGCATCATTTTTCTCCTTTCATAATTACTAATAAAATAGTTGTATATAATATCTTTCTACAAAAGTGTATATTATTCCTCTTTTTTTTACAAGGAATATAAATAATAATTATTATTTATTTGGAATAAAATTATATTTAAAGAGTATTTTTTTAATAGGAGGGGTAGTTTTGAGTATATTATATAAATATGATAGAGAAAAAGCAAAACAATATGCTAAAAAATGGGCTTTTAAAAGAAATCCTAAATATTATAATTTTGAAGATTTAGGAGGGGATTGTACTAATTTTATTTCACAAGTGTTATATGCAGGAGGATGTCCTATGAATTACAATAGATGGACTGGATGGTATTATAACAATATAAATGACAGAGCACCTGCATGGACTTCTGTAAATTATTTAAAAAAGTTTTTGGAAAATAATACTGAAAGAGGCCCAATTGTAGAAAAAAGTAATATTGATAAAGTTGAAATAGGAGATATAGTGCAACTTAATTTTGATTCAGATATAGTATTTGAACATTCTCTAGTTATAGTTGATATTAAAAGTCCAAGAACTTTAGAAAATATTTATATATCAACCCATACATATGATAGGTATAATTATTCTTTAGCAAATTATTTCGTAAAAGAGATAAACTTTTTTCATGTTTTAGGATATAAAAAATAGAGAATTTGCTGGTATGATAAAAAAGTATTATAATGATATGAAGAAAAGATTACCCAATTAGGAGTGCAAAAGATGAAATTATTAATTACAACACTTAATTCAAAATTTGTACATTCATCTCTTTCTATAAGATATTTAAAAGAATATATAAAAGATTTAAATGTTGATATAGACATAGAAGAATATACAATAAATCAAAATTTAGATTTTATAGTATCAGAAATTTTCAAAAAAAATATACATGTAGTAGCATTTTCTACATATATATGGGGAGTTAAAGAAACTATTACTATATGTGAAAAATTAAAAATTATAAAACCAGATTTGAAAATTATACTTGGTGGTCCTGAAGTTTCTTTTGATATAAAACAATTAATGAATAATAATAAATTTATTGATTTTATAATTTATGGTGAAGGTGAAGAAACCTTTAGAGAGCTTATTATTAACATGATAGGAAATAAAAAGTATGATGATTTATTAGGTCTTGCATATAGAGTTGGAGATGATATAAAAATAAACTCTCCTAGACCATTAATAAATAATTTAGATAAAATTCCTTCTCCATTTATGAGTAATATGAATTCCTTTAAGAATAAAATAATATATTATGAGACATCAAGAGGTTGTCCATTTAATTGTAAATTTTGCTTATCTTCCACAATAAAAGGAGTAAGATTTTTTTCAATTGATAGGGTTAAAAAAGATTTAAAATTCCTTATAGATTCTAAAGTGAAACAAGTTAAATTTGTAGATAGAACATTTAATGCAGATAAAAAATATTCAATTGAAATAATGACTTATATAATGAAAAATAATCCTGAAAATATTAATTTTCATTTTGAAGTAACAGCTCACTTATTAGATAGGGAAATGATAGAGTTTTTAAAAAATGTACCTGAAGGCATGTTTCAATTTGAAATAGGGGTACAGTCTACAAATGAAAAAACTATAGAAGCAATAGGAAGAACTACTGATTTTGATAAACTTTCATCTGTAGTTAAAGAGATAAATAATTATAAAAACATTCATCAACATCTAGATCTAATAGTAGGTCTTCCATATGAAAATTATAATAGCTTTAAAAATTCATTTAATGATGTGTATAATTTAGAGCCTGAAAAACTACAATTAGGTTTTTTAAAATTATTAAAAGGATCTGAATTAAGACAAAAAACAAGAGAATATGGTTTTAAGTTTCATGATTCACCACCTTATGAAATTATGGAAAATAAATTTATAAGTTATAATGAAGTTTTAAAACTTAAGATCATTGAAGATTTAGTTGATAAATATGGAAATGAATTAAATTTTAAAAATAGTATAAATTATATAATTAAAAATTATTTTGATAATCCTTTTGATTTTTATGAACATTTTTCTCGCTACTGGGAAGAACGAAGATATCATACTATATCCCATAGCTTAAAGAGATTATATGAAATATTGTATGAATATTTTATATTTTACTTTAAAAAAGATAATGATATATTTAATGATATTTTAAAATATGATTATATCTTTAATAATAATAAATCAATGCCAAATTACATTAAGTTCTATGATGAATATAAAATAAAAAAACTTCGTCATGATTTTTTAAAGAAAGATGATAATTTAAAAAAATATTTGCCAAGTTATATAGGTTTATCTGCTAAGAAAATAATAAAAGACATTTCAATTATAAGTTTTAAATTTGATGTTGAAACCTTTTTAAAAACTTTTGATAAAGAAGATATATCATATGTGAAAAAAATATATCTATTTGAGCATAAGGGAAAAAATAATGTTTTTACCAAGTCAAAAGTATATGATATTACAAAAGAATTTTTAGAAGAGGAGAGTTAAAATGGTTATATTAAAAGACTTATTATATTTAAATAAAGATGCATTTAATAAGACTATTCGTCTGTTGACGAAAAACTGGACATTAATACTTACAGGAATAGCATATTTAGTTATAAATATTGTATTAGGAATAGTTGTTAACACATTATTTATGGGGGTTTTAAGAATAATAGGGGGGATAGTTTTAACACTTGCAATGGCTTCTATGATTTCTAATTATTTATATCTACTGCAAAATATAATTAGAGTAGAAAAGTTTGATTTAGAAGATTTTAAAATGGGTTTTACAGCTCTTCTTCGTAAAGTATACAGTGTACTTTTAATTGGATGGCTTGCAAGTTTATTATATAATATGATTTTATCACCTTTGATTGGAAGTTTAGGAAGTTTTATTACTATGCTTATACCATTAGCTATATTTATATTTTTAAATGCACTTCCAGAATCTCTTTATCAAAAGTTTTATGACCCTTGGGAAACTATAGTTTATGCATTTGAGTTTATAAAGGAAAACTGGTTAGAATGGTTTATACCTAATATTATATTTATGATTCTATTATATATTTTATCTGGAAGATTGTTATTAAATTTATTCTCTATTAATTTTAGCTTAGGATTAAATTTTTCTACTTCTTCAATTATAATATATATAATAGGACAAATACTTTTTTCTTTTGTTATGATTTATAGAGGAGTATTATTTGAAAACCTTAGTACAAGTACTAGAAGGAAGAGAATATATATGAGGGATTTATATAAATAAAGTAGTATTTTATAATATGAGATTTAGATAATAAGCTATTCTATAAGGTTTGGAGGGGTATTATGAACTTGCAATTTAGAAGTATGGATAAAAAAGATATTTTAGTTGTATATGAGTTTTTTAATGATTTAAAAGAAGAGAAGGCAGAGGTTACATTTGTAGATATAAACTCTAAAGATCAAGTAAAACAAATGTTAGAAGATAAAAATAATTATTTGTATATTTGTGAAGAGGAAGGAGAGTTAATAGCAGTATTTAGGGGGATAAGAGGAAAAGGTAAAGAAAACCATAGTGCGTTTTTAACTTTAGCAGTAAGAAAAAAATTAAGAGGTAAAAAGATTGCTCAAAGCCTTACTGAATTTGGATTAAAAGATATGAAAAATAATGGTATAAAAATAGTTCGAGCATATGTTTATAATGATAATTATGCATCACTAAATACTTTATTAAAATTAAGATTTAGCATATCAGGTTCTGTTCATATGGATCATTATGATGAAACTAAAGGGCATTATGTAGACGATATAATATTTCATAAAATTTTATAGATACAAAGGAGTTTAATATGAAAACTATAGAAGAGTATTTTGAATCAAAAACAGATAATATTTATTTTATTGAATTGAAAAACAAAGAACAATTAGAAGTTAAAGGAATAGAGCTAGATGAAACTATACCTTATCCTTTAATTGTAAAAAACTTAGCAAAAGAAATAAAAAGTAATAAAGAAGTAGAAGAACTTAAAGTTAAATATATGGTGGATGGGATTATATATTTACTTGGTATAGATCCTAAATTTAAGCATAAAGAAAAATATTTAGAATTTTTGTATTCATATGATTCTAATATTAAAGGATATATATTATCAGAAGGTATAAAAAAATTAAATGATAATAAAATAGATGAAGCCCTTATATATTTAAGAAGTTTACTAAATATAGATAGAGAAAATGTAAAAGCATTATATAGTTATGGATTAGCTTTGGAAAATAAATCTATAGAATTCTATAATAAAAATGAAAGTCAATCAGGAAATATATTTTTTAAAAAATCAACTTATATGTTTGAAACTATATTAGATATAGATCCAAGCTTTAGTCTTGCTTATTATAAATTAGGATATCACTATAGAAATAGTAAGCAATTTAAGAAGTCAGAAATTATATGGGAAAAATTTGTTAATATGACTTCAATGAATGAATTAATAGATGAAGTAAAATTACAATTAGAAGCTATGAAAGATGATGTTAGATATGAAGAAGGATATAACTTAGTGTTGATAGGAAAAGCTAATGAGGGATTAGAAAAGTTACTTCCGTTGGTAGAAGATCATGGAGATTGGTGGAATTTGTTATTTTTTGTAGGACTTGCTTATAGACAACTTGGAATGTATAGTGAGGCTGTAAGTTATTTTGAGAAGGTATTGATATTTGAAGCTAATCAAATAGATACTTTAAATGAGCTTGGATTATGTTATGCAAATTTAGAAAAATATACACAAGCTATAAATAAGTTTGACAAAGCATTGGAATTAAAACCTAAAGAATCAGAAATATTATGCAATAGAGGAATGACATATTTACAAATGAATAATCTAAAAAAAGCGGAAATAGATATAGAAAGAGCATTTGAATTAAATCCTGAAGATGAAGTAACTAAAGCTTGTATGATAGAAATAGATAAAAGAAAAGAGTAAATTTGCTCTTTTCTTTTATTGTTTTCAAAAGATTACAGAAAATTAAAAATTAAATTTATTATTTAAAAAAGGTATTAGAAAATAAATATCTAATATATATATAATAGCCTTAATTAATTTAAATATTAACAATTGGAAGGGGAGAATTAATGCAGACAATTAAAGAGTTAATAAAGAAAAGTCAAAATCAAAAAACAAAAAAGCTTGCTATTGCAGCATGTGAAGATAAAGAATTATTAAAAGCTATAGTGGAAGCTGCAGAATTAGATATTATAGATCCTATATTGATTGGAGATATAATAAAAACACAGTTAATTGCAAAAGAATTAAATCTTAATATAGAAAAATATAAAAAAATAAAAACCAAAGATATAAGAGAGTCAGCAATGACTGCTGTAAAACTTATAAAAGCAGGTGAAGCTGATTTTATAATGAAGGGTTTAATTGACACTTCAATATTACTAAAAGAAGTTTTAAATAAAGAATATGGATTGAGAGAAGAGAATTTATTAAGTCATGTAATGATATACGAAATACCTAGTTATCATAAATTACTTGCATTAACAGATGGAGGTATGAATATAAATCCTAGTGTAGAAGAAAGAATATCTATAATAAAAAATGGAACAAATGCATTAATGAGATTAGGATATAAAAAAGTTAATGTAGCATGTCTTTCTGCCAAAGAAAAGGTGAATCCTAAAATGCAATCTACTGTTGATGCAAAAAATATAGAAGAATTATGGAAAAAAGAATCTGTTCAAAATGTTATTGTAGAAGGACCTTTAGCATTAGACTTAGCTATATCAAAATCAGCAGCTCAGACTAAAGGGTTCGAAAGTAATATTGCAGGTGAAACTGATATTTTGCTTGTACCTAATATAGAAATGGGGAATGGTATAGGTAAAAGTTTGACTTATTTTGCTAAAGCAAAATCTGCAGGTGTTATAATGGGAGCAAAAGTACCTATAGTATTAGTATCAAGAGCAGATGACTATGAAACAAAATTAAACTCAATTGCACTAGGTAGCGTAATATCTTAAAAAGGAGTGTAGATTTATGAAAAAACTTTTAACGGGTAATGAAGCAGTAGCTAGAGGTGCTTATGAATCAGGGGTAACATTAGCAGCAGCGTATCCAGGTACACCTAGTACTGAAATACTAGAAAACGTTTCTAAATATAAAGAAATTTATTCAGAATGGTCACCTAATGAGAAGGTTGCTTTAGAAGTAGCTATAGGGGGTTCTATTGCAGGAGCAAGAACATTAGCTGCTATGAAGCATGTAGGTATTAATGTTGCGGCAGATCCTTTATTTACATTTGCATATACTGGAGTAAACGGGGGTTGTATAATTATATCTGCTGATGATCCTGGCATGCATAGTTCTCAAAATGAACAAGACAATAGGTATTATGCAAAAGCAGCAAAGCTAGCTATGTTAGAGCCAAGTGATAGTCAAGAGACTAAAGATTTTGTTAAGGAAGGGTATAGGATAAGTGAAGAATATAATATTCCAGTATTATTAAGATTGACTACTAGAATATGTCATAGTAAAGGGTTAGTTGAAGAGAGCAATAGAGAGAGTGTAGAAATAAAACAATATGAAAAAAATATACCTAAATATGTTGCTACACCAGCTAATGGTAGAAAGCTACATATTGATTTGGAAGATAGATTAATAAAACTTGAAGAATATAGCAATAATACACATTTAAATACTATAGAGTGGAATGATAAAAAAATAGGGGTAATATCTTCTGGTGTTGCATATCAATATGCTAAAGAGGTATTTGGTGAAAATGCATCTTTTTTAAAGTTAGGTTTTACATTCCCATTACCTAAGGAGAAAATTAAAAACTTTGCATCTGAAGTAGAAAAACTATATGTTATAGAAGAATTGGAGCCGTTTTTAGAAACAGAAATAAAGGCTATGGGTATAAAGGTAATAGGAAAAGAATATATACCTTTAACTGGAGAACTTAATCCAGATATAATACGTGAATCATTGCTAAATAAAAAGGTAGAGAAAATTAATAGAAACGAAGAAATGATTATAGGGAGACCTCCTACTATGTGCGCAGGATGTCCACATAGAGGATTATTTTATGAATTAAGTAAAAAGAAGAATGTTGTAGTTACAGGAGATATTGGATGTTACACATTGGGTTCAGCTCCTCCTCTTAGCACAATGGACACTTGTATTTGTATGGGTTCTAGCATTAGTGCTGGTCATGGGTTTAACAAGGCATGCGAAGTTAATGGAGTTGATAAAAAAGTAGTAGGAGTTATTGGAGATTCTACATTTTTTCATTCAGGTATTACAGGATTAATAGATATTGTATATAATAAAGGAAATTCTGTAACGATAATACTAGATAATAGAATAACAGGAATGACAGGACATCAAGAAAATCCAGGAACAGGGTATACATTAATGGGAGAAGAGGCACCACAAATAGATATAACTAAATTATGTGAATCTATAGGAGTAAAAGATATAAAAACAGTTAATCCATTAGATCTTTCAGAAACTAAGAAAGCAATTGAAGAGTCTCTTAAGTTAGATGTTCCTTCGGTTATTATAACTAAGTATCCTTGCGTTTTAAAGAAGTCTACACAAGAAGAAATAGAGGATTATGGGCTTGATAGAAAAGCATGTGTAGTAGAAAGTACTGAATGTAGAAAATGTAAAATGTGTTTAAAATCTGGCTGTCCAGCAATATCTTTTGAACAAGATAAAGGATCTATTATAGATGAAAATATGTGTGTAGGTTGTGATGTATGCTTGCAAATATGTCCTTTTGATGTAATTAAAAAGGTGGGTGAATAAAAATGAATAAAGTGAAAAATGTATTATTAGTTGGAGTTGGGGGACAAGGAATTATTCTTGCTAGTAAGATTTTGTCTGCTGGCTTAATAAGTGCAGGCTATGATGTTAAAATGTCTGAAGTACATGGTATGGCCCAAAGAGGGGGCAGTGTTACTACACAAATAAGATATGGAAGCAAGGTTTATTCGCCTATAATAGGTAAAGGTCAAGCAGATGTTATAGTAGCATTTGAACAAATGGAAGCAGCAAGATGGATAGATTATTTGAGGCCAGAAGGAAAAATAATAGTAAATGATTATAAAATACCTTCTGCTCCAATTTTAATAGGTGAAAGAGAATATCCTAAAAATATATTAGATGATTTAAAGTCTAAAGCAAATGTAAGTTTAGTTAAAGGATTTAAACTTGCTAAAGAATTAGGAAATGTAAGAACTCAGAATATAATAATGATTGGAGCATTAATTGAATTTATAGATATAGATGGTGTGGAATGGAATGAAATATTGAAGGAAAATATAAAAGAAAAGCATGTTGATTTAAACATAGAAGCACTTACTATGGGGAAAGGACTTTTAGATTAAGAATCTTTTGATTCTTAATCTTTTTTTATTGTTTAAAGTATAGTATTTATATTTTTTTAAAAATGTATTGACAACCTTAAAATATTTTGATATAGTACTAAGAGTCGTCAGGAAAGCTTGTCTTTCTAAGTAAAAAAAGAATTTAAAACAAAATAAAAAAGTTCTTGACAAGTTACTTAAAACCTGATATAGTATTAAGAGTCGCTAGCAAACAGTGACAACGAATTGGTCTTTGAAAACTGAACAGTGTAGATAACAACAACTTATAAGTTGTAAAATTATAAAGCTAAATTAAGCTAACGTTTGATTCAATTTTGGGTCAAAGGAAAACAAACTTTAAATTTTTATTGAGAGTTTGATCCTGGCTCAGGACGAACGCTGGCGGCACGCCTAACACATGCAAGTCGAGCGAGAAAATTAAAATTGATTCTTCGGATGATTTTTTAATCTTTCTAGCGGCGGACGGGTGAGTAACGCGTGGGAAACCTGCCCTATACAGGAGGATAGCCTCGGGAAACCGGGATTAATACTCCATGAAACTCTAGCACCGCATGGTGCATGAGTCAAAACTCCGGTGGTATAGGATGGTCCCGCGTCCCATTAGCTAGTTGGTAAGGTAACTGCTTACCAAGGCAACGATGGGTAGCCGGCCTGAGAGGGTGATCGGCCACACTGGAACTGAGACACGGTCCAGACTCCTACGGGAGGCAGCAGTGGGGAATATTGCACAATGGGGGAAACCCTGATGCAGCGATGCCGCGTGAGCGATGAAGGTCTTCGGATCGTAAAGCTCTGTCCTTAGGGAAGAATTTTGACGGTACCTAAGGAGGAAGCCCCGGCTAACTACGTGCCAGCAGCCGCGGTAATACGTAGGGGGCGAGCGTTGTCCGGAATCACTGGGCGTAAAGGGAGCGTAGGCGGCTTTGTAAGTCAGATGTTAAAGCCATTGGCTTAACCAATGTAAGCATTTGAAACTACAAAGCTTGAGTACAGGAGAGGAGAGTGGAATTCCTAGTGGAGCGGTGAAATGCGTAGATATTAGGAGGAACACCAGTGGCGAAGGCGACTCTCTGGACTGTTACTGACGCTGAGGCTCGAAAGCGTGGGGAGCGAACAGGATTAGATACCCTGGTAGTCCACGCCGTAAACGATGAGTGCTAGGTGTTGGGGCCGACAGGTTTCAGTGCCGCAGTTAACACATTAAGCACTCCGCCTGGGGAGTACGATCGCAAGATTAAAACTCAAAGGAATTGACGGGGGCCCGCACAAGCAGCGGAGCATGTGGTTTAATTCGAAGCAACGCGAAGAACCTTACCAGGACTTGACATCCCACAGACAGCCTTAGAGATAAGGCCTTCCCTTCGGGGACTGTGGTGACAGGTGGTGCATGGTTGTCGTCAGCTCGTGTCGTGAGATGTTGGGTTAAGTCCCGCAACGAGCGCAACCCTTGCCTTTAGTTGCCAGCAGGTTATGCTGGGCACTCTAGAGGGACTGCCGGTGACAAACCGGAGGAAGGTGGGGATGACGTCAAATCATCATGCCCCTTATGTCCTGGGCTACACACGTGCTACAATGGTCGGTACAACGGGTAGCCAACCCGCAAGGGGGAGCTAATCCCAATAAGCCGATCCCAGTTCGGATTGTGGGCTGCAACTCGCCCACATGAAGTTGGAGTTGCTAGTAATCGCGGATCAGAATGTCGCGGTGAATGCGTTCCCGGGCCTTGTACACACCGCCCGTCACACCATGGGAGTTGGTAATACCCGAAGCCACCGAGCTAACCCTCGGGATGCAGGTGTCGAAGGTAGGATCAATGACTGGGGTGAAGTCGTAACAAGGTAGCCGTATCGGAAGGTGCGGCTGGATCACCTCCTTTCTAAGGAGTAATTTCTACACTGTTCATTTTTGAGAGACTAATTAATTTTAGTTTACTCTTTTATGGGGGTATAGCTCAGTTGGGAGAGCACCTGCCTTGCACGCAGGGGGTCAGGAGTTCGAGTCTCCTTACCTCCACCATTGATACAGTAAATTAAATTGAATAATAAAAACTAAAGATGTAACATTTTAAAAAGTCCTTTGCTTAAGCTTAGGATATTAATTTTCTAGTTTTTTATATTTTAATTCAACTGTATTTTGTACCTTGAAAATTACACAGAAATATATTAAACAATTTTAGCGAAATGTAAGTCATT